>JBKBRL010000050.1:0-6571 GCA_046292115.1 Caldimicrobium sp. | reverse complement strand
CCATCGTGGAAACCTTTAATCTCAATGAAATGTCAGAGGCAGAGCTTCTTAATCTCTCAAAGGAAAGATTACTTGCTCTAAATTTAGAGGAAATGAAAACTATTGCAGAATATTTTTCAAGAAAGGATTTTATTGAAGTTAGGAAAGCCTATAGTTTATCCGAGGAAATTACTGATGTGGAATTAGAGTGCCTTGCTCAAACTTGGTCAGAACACTGTAAACATAAAATTTTTAATGCCAAAATCTATTACAAAGACTTAGAAACCTCAACCAGTGAAGAGATTGACAGTTTATTTAAAAGCTACATTAAAAGAGCCACCGAGGAAATAAGAAAAGAAAAAGGAGAGAGAGACTTTTGTTTATCCGTTTTTGTAGACAATGCAGGAGTTATCAAGCTTGATGAAAAATGGGCCTTTGCCTTCAAAGTGGAAACTCACAATAGTCCTTCTGCACTTGATCCCTATGGAGGAGCTTTAACTGGCATCGTTGGTGTAAACAGGGATCCACTGGGCACAGGAAAAGGTGCCAAATTGATCTTTAATACTGATGTCTTTGCCTTTGCTCCCCCGGATTGGGATAAACCTCTTCCTCCACGCATTCTTCATCCGAAACGCATTTTTGAAGGGGTGAGAGAGGGAGTTGAACACGGAGGAAACCAAAGCGGAATTCCCACTGTGAATGGCTCTATAGTTTTTGACCCGCGCTATCTTGGGAAGCCTTTAGTTTACTGCGGAACAGGAGGGCTTATCCCTATAGAAGTTGCTGGAAAACCAGGCTGGGAGAAAAAGGCTAGTCCAGGAGATTTCATAGTAATGGTAGGTGGAAAAGTGGGAAAAGATGGGATCCATGGTGCTACCTTTTCCTCGGAAGCCTTACATGAAGGATCCCCAGCAACAGCTGTGCAAATTGGAGATCCCATCACCCAAAAGAAGATGGTAGACTTTTTATTAAAAGCAAGAGATTTAGGCCTTTACACATCTATCACTGACAATGGAGCAGGAGGTCTTTCTTCTTCTGTGGGAGAAATGGCAAGGGAAGCAGGAGGAGCTGAAATTGATATATCTAAAGCACCCCTTAAATATCCGGGATTAAAACCCTGGGAAATTTTACTTTCTGAAAGTCAAGAAAGGATGACCCTTGCAGTGCCTCCTTATAAATTAGAAGCTTTTTTAAACCTTGCCAAAAAGATGGATGTGCTTGCTACACCTCTTGGAAGATTTACAGACTCTGGCTATTTTCATGTGCTTTATGAGGGAAAAACTGTTGCCCTTCTTCCTTTAGATTTTCTCCATGAAGGAGTTCCTCAACTTAAACTTTTTGCAGAGTGGAAAAAACCACCCTATCCTGAAAAGGTTGATGTGCCCTATCCTGAGGATTTTAACAGTCTCCTCAAAGATCTATTAAAAAGCTACAACATCTGTTCTAAGGAATATGTGGTGCGGCAATATGACCATGAAGTGCAAGGAAAAAGTGTGATAAAACCTCTTTGTGGGATTATGGAAGATGGGCCAAGTGATGCTGCAGTGTTAAGATATGACTGGGAGAGCAAAGCAGGAATTGTTGTCGCCCATGGCATTTGCCCCAAATTTTCAGATTACGATACCTATTATATGACTGCTAACGCCATAGATGAAGCTATAAGAAATGCCGTCTGCGTAGGCGGTGATATAGAATATATGGCAGGGCTTGACAACTTTTGCTGGTGTGATCCCATTGAGGGCGAAAAAAATCCTGATGGGAAGTATAAACTTGCTCAATTGGTCCGATCTGTAAAAGCTCTCTATGATTACACCAAAATTTATAGTATACCCTGTATCTCTGGAAAAGACTCTATGAAAAACGACTATCTTATGTCCTTGGGCTTAACACCTGAAGGAGAAAATCCATATCAAGTTGGTACCATTCTTACAGATGGAAGCCTTAAAATCTCTATTCCTCCCACTTTACTTTTCTCCGTTGTGTCAAAAATTCCTGATGTAACCCTTGCTCAAACGATGGATATAAAAAGGCCAGGGGCTCTCCTCTATCTTTTAGGAGAAACTGAAGAGGAGCTTGCAGGGTCGGAATATTTTAGGCTTCTAAACATTGTGGGCGGCAAAGTTCCAAAACCAAATGCTCACCTTAACAAAGAAATTTACTTAAGGCTAAGAGAGGCTATCTATCAAAAAATAGTGGATTCTGCCCATGATTTATCAGATGGTGGCTTAGGAGTAGCCCTGGCAGAAAAAGCTTTCTCCGGTGGCTTTGGTGCCATAGTAGACCTCACCTCCATTCCCATTCGTGGAGAAAAAAGAGATGATTTTATACTCTTTTCTGAAAGTGCAGGTAGAATTTTAGTCTCTGTGCCAAAGGAAAAACAAAGAGATTTTGAAAGCCTCTTTCAAGGGTTGCCTTGTTATCTCATTGGAGAGTCTCTCTCTGAACAGTCTTTACAAGTAAAAGGAATTGATGGTAAATTAATAATAAACGCAGACATCTGGGAGTTAAAAAAGGCTTGGCAAGAACCCTTTAAAAATTGGTAAAATGAGAATTCTTACCTATCCTTCAAAAAAAGCAGAAGCCTATTTAAAGAGCCTTTTAGATAGAGTGGAAGCCTATCCGTCAAAACTTGAAAGTTATGTAAAAAAAATAGGAAAAACAGTTAAAGAGAGGGGAGACCTTTCACTCATAGAATATACTCATCAATTTGATGGAGTAAAGCTTGAAAGGAATGAACTCAGGGTAGCTGAAGAGGAAATTGAAAAAGCCTATTCTCAAGTGGAAAAGGAGCTTCTTTCTGCTATTCGCTTAGCCATAAAAAAGGTGAAAAATTTTCATGAAAAGGCACTTCCACTTAGCTGGTTTTCAGAAGAAGAAGGAATACTTCTTGGTCAATTAGTTAGACCTGTTGAGAGGGCTGGCCTTTATATACCAGGGGGAAAAGGAGGAGAGACTCCTCTTATTTCAACGGTAATAATGACTGCTGTGCCCGCAAAAATTGCTAAAGTTAAAGAAGTAATTATGGTTTCTCCTCCAAGAAAGGATAAGTCACTTCATCCAGCCTTACTTGTGGCAGGAAAAGAGGCAGGAGTTGATGCTATTTATAAAGTGGGGGGACCATGGAGTATCTATGCACTTGCCTATGGAACAGAAACCATTCCTAAAGTAGATATTATCTGCGGGCCAGGAAATATCTATGTCACTCTTGCCAAAAAACTTGTATCCTTTCAAGTGGGAATAGACCTCTTAGCTGGTCCCTCAGAGGTATTAATAATTGCCGATGAAAAGGCACCTCCAGAATTTATTTTGTGGGACCTTCTTGCTCAAGCAGAACACGACCCTATGAGCTTAAGCATCCTAATTACCCCATCAAGAAGCTTAATAAGAAAAATAAAAGAACTCTTGCCACAGGCACTTTCTAAAGTCTCTCGGCGAGAAATTATAGAAACCTCACTCAAGAAGAGAGGCGCACTCATTAAAGTGGAAAATTTAGAGCAGGCTTTCGAACTTGCCAATTTAATTGCACCAGAGCATTTAGAAATAGTTGTAGAAAACCCAGAAGCCTATCTTCCCTTGGTGAAAAATGCAGGGGCAGTATTTCTTGGTGCTTACACTCCTGAAGCTGTTGGAGATTACCTTGCAGGGCCAAACCATGTTTTACCTACGATGGGGCTATCAAGATTTGCAAGTGCCTTATCTGCAGAAAAATTTTTGAAAAAAATTAATTTTATGAAATACACTAAAGAAGCCTTTTTGAAAGAGGCTTCCTCCATTATAACTCTTGCCAGTGCAGAAAATCTTCCCTCTCATGCTGAAGCTGTAAAGGTTAGAGCAAAATTGAGTGAAGGAGGAAAGTAGATGAGATCTCTTTGTGATCCCTTTGAATTCGCAGAGGAGATTATAGAGGATATTGATACTGCGATAGATACTCTTGGGCCTGCAAAAATTCCCAATCCCATACAACTACCCCATCAATGTTTTGTGAGTGATGAGCATCGCGTAAGTTTGCGTGTAAATGCCAAGTATTTAGAAGAAAGTCTTGCCGAAGGAAAAAAAATTCCAACTCTTGAATTAGCAGGGCCACGTCCTTATATATATTTTGATCCCTCTAAAGTAAAGGCTGGTATAGTAACCTGTGGTGGCCTCTGCCCGGGCATTAATGATGTTATTCGGAGTATTGTAATGACCCTTTATTATTCATACAAGGTGGATAAGGTAATAGGTTTTAAATATGGATTACAGGGTTTTATTCCCAAATATGGGCATCCAGTGGTTGAGCTCACCCCAGAGGTGGTAAAGGATATTCATGCTTTGGGGGGAACCTTTCTGGGCACCTCTCGAGGACATCAGCCTATTGAAGAAATTGTGGACACTTTAGAGCGGTTAAATATACAGATACTTTTTATGATTGGAGGAGATGGCACCTTTCGAGCTGCCAATAAAATTACAGAGGAAATTAAAAAGAGAGGGCTAAAGATTGCAGTAGTGGCTATTCCAAAGACCATAGATAATGATATATGGCTTGTTTCAAAAACCTTTGGTTTTGATACTGCTGTGGAGATGGCCTGCGAAGCCATTCGCTGCGCCCATACCGAAGCTATTGCTGTGCCCTATGGAATTGGTTTGGTAAAACTTATGGGAAGACATTCAGGTTTCATTGCCGCTGCAGCTACCTTAGGGACAAAGGAAGTAAATTTCTGCTTGGTGCCTGAGATGGATTTTGATTTAGAAGGTCCCCATGGATTTTTAGCAGAGCTTGAAAAAAGGCTCATACAAAGGAAACATGCTGTTATCGTTGTGGCGGAAGGTGCAGGTCAAAAATATGTTATGAAAGACCCTCCTGAATATGACGCCTCAGGAAATGTGAAACTGGGAGATATAGGAAAATTTCTAAAAGAAAAAATTGAAAGCACCTTTAAAGAAAAAGGAATTGATGTGGTCATTCGCTACATAGACCCAAGCTATATCATAAGAAGCGTTCCTGCTAATGTGGAAGATAGGATCTATTGTGGCTTCCTTGGTCAATATGCTGTCCATGCTGGGATGGCAGGAAAAACAGGACTAATGATAAGTTATTTAAACGAACAATTTGTGCACATTCCCCTTAAAGAGGCGGTTAAAAAGAGAAAGCAGATTAATCTAAAAAGTAGATTTTGGCTTTCTGTTTTAGAATCAACAGGGCAAAGGGACATGAAAAATCCTTCATGAATCAAGCAAAAACCTATTTAATCTTTGTTAGTATTTTTATCTTAACTTTCCTTGGTCTCTATTACCTTCAAAATTATCTTTCTCCTGTAGAGAAATTAAGCTACTATGAATTTAAAACTTTGGTGAAAAGGGGGCAAGTAGAGGATCTCATCATTAAAAAAAATGAAATTTCCGGAAAATTTAAAGAGGGCGCCGCTGAAACAATTAAAGAGATAAGAAAAAAACCTGTAAAACTTCCACCTTATTTTAAAACAGCAAAAGCTGATGATCCAGAATTAATTAAACTTCTTGAGGAAAAGGGGATTAACTTTGAAGTAAAACCTGAGACCACCCTTTGGATAACTATTCTCTCCTGGATAGTGCCTATTTTTCTTTTAATCCTCTTTTGGCTTTTCATATTTAAAAAATTTGTCTCCACCGAGGGTGGAATTATGTCTGTTGGCAAAAGTAAGGCGCGAATCTATGTGGAGAATGAGATTAAAGTAACCTTTAATGATGTGGCTGGAGTTGACGAAGCGGTAGAAGAGCTAAAGGAAATCATAGAATTTTTAAAATTTCCTCAAAAATTTGTAAGTCTTGGGGCAAAAATTCCTAAGGGAGTACTTTTGGTTGGGCCACCGGGGACTGGTAAAACCCTTCTTGCCAAAGCAGTAGCTGGAGAAGCAGGTGTGCCCTTTATATCTATCTCTGGCTCCTCCTTTGTAGAGATGTTTGTTGGAGTAGGAGCTGCCAGGGTAAGAGATCTCTTCGCTCAAGCAGAAAAGATGGCACCATGTATAATCTTTATCGACGAGATTGACGCAGTAGGTAGAGTGAGAGGAATAACTCCAGCTGGAGGCACTGAAGAAAGAGAACACACCCTTACACAGCTTCTCACCGAGATGGATGGGTTTGACCCAAAAAAGGGAGTAATTATTATTGCTGCCACAAATAGGCCAGAAATCCTTGACCCAGCACTTCTTCGTCCTGGGCGATTTGATCGAGTGGTTGTCGTTGACCGCCCAGATTTAAAGGGAAGAGAAGCCATCCTTCGCATCCACACAAAGAATATTAAACTTGCAGAAAATGTAGATTTAAAAGTCATTGCAGCAAGAACTCCCGGTATGGTGGGAGCAGACCTTGCCAATATTGTAAACGAAGCAGCTCTTCTTGCCGCAAGAAAAGGTAAAAAAGTAGTAGAGATGGAAGATTTTGAAGAGGCTATAGATAGAGTTATTGCAGGGCTTGCCAAAAAAAGTAGATACCTCTCTCCTGAGGAAAAGAAAAGAATTGCCTATCATGAAGCTGGACACGCCATAGTGGCCTCTGTCCTCACTCCTAAAGAAAAAGTCCATAGAGTTTCTATCATCCCAAGAGGAATCTCTGCCCTTGGTTATACCTTACA
>JBKBRL010000049.1:0-6602 GCA_046292115.1 Caldimicrobium sp. | reverse complement strand
GAGACCTTCGGAAAACTTGCAGACATTGCCAAAAGAGCCTGGCAATAATGAAAAGTGAAGACCTTTTAGCCTTAAAAGAAGTTGCTTTAAAAGAGTTAGAAGCGATATCAGATCACCCATCACTGGAAAGCTTTCGAATAAAGTATTTAGGTAAAAAAGGGGAGATCACACAGGCTTTAAAAAAACTTAAGGATTTGCCTTTAGAAGAAAAAAAAAGACTTGGTGCGGAGTTAAATAAGCTAAAAGCCTATTTAGAAGAAATCTTAGTTGAAAAAAAAAGAGCACTTCTCTTAGCAGAAGAGGATAAAGAAGTTTCCATTGACCTTACTTTACCTGGAAGAAAACCCCCTCAAGGGGTTTTACACCCCTTAACCCAGGTCATTGATGAAATTTGTGAGATTTTTTTAAGACTTGGCTTTGACCTGGTAACGGGACCTGAAGTAGAAAATGATTATTACAATTTCACAGCTCTTAATATTCCTCCTTGGCATCCTGCCAGGGATATGCAAGCAACTTTTTATCTTAAAAATGGTGCTCTTCTTAGAACCCATACCTCTCCTATGCAGATAAGGGCTATGCTTGAGAGAACTCCTCCTTTAAGAATCATAGCACCAGGGAAAGTCTACCGCTGTGATGCAGACATTAGACATTCTCCCATGTTTCATCAGGTTGAAGGATTAATGGTGGATGAAAGAGTTAGTTTTTCTGATTTAAAAGGCATACTTAGTTATTTTGCCAGAGAAATTTTTGGTGAGAAGATAAAGGTCCGCTTTAGACCCAGTTTTTTCCCTTTCACAGAACCAAGCGTGGAGATGGATATAAGTTGTGTCATCTGTGACGGGACAGGTTGTAAAGTTTGTAGCCACACTGGTTGGCTTGAAATTTTAGGGGCTGGAATGGTGCATCCTGAGGTGCTAAAGGCAGTTCATTATGATACCGCTAAATGGCAAGGATTTGCTTTTGGTTTGGGTGTTGAAAGAATAGCTATGATAAAATTTGAGATTGATGATATAAGACTTTTCTTTGAAAATCATCTTTATTTTTTAGAATCCTTTAAATAGGAGAAGTTATGAAGGTTCCCCTTTCCTGGCTTTCAGAGTTTATTCACCTTCAAAAATCACCAGAGGAAATCGCTGAAATACTCACAAATTATGGTCACGAAGTGGAAGAGCTATACGACCCTTATAAAAATTTAGGAGAAATTATTACAGTTAAGGTGATAGAAGTCTTACAGCCAGATGATTTGCAAGAGGTAATCCTTTGTAAAGTTACCGATGGTAAAGAAATCTTTACAGTGTTTACCACAGCCAAGGATCAAGTAAAACCAAACTGTGTTTTAGCTTTAGCTAAGCCAGGAAGTTTTACCTTTTCCCATCAAAAGGTCGAAGAAAAAGTTATAAAGAAATATAAATCTCAAGGGATGTTTTTGTCACCCTTTGAAGCAGGTATTTCTGAGGAAAAGGATAAGCTTTTGGTTTTTGAAGAAGATGCACCTATTGGAGTTTCTATTTATGAATTATTAAAAATTAGTGAGCCTGTGCTTGAAGTTGCTATTACTCCTAATAGAGGAGATCTTTTATCCATTTGGGGAATAGCAAGAGAACTAAACTTAATCTGTGGTTGGGAATTAAAACCTTTTGATTTTCCATCTGAGCTTTTAGAAGGTATCCCCTTTGTAGGTAAAATTAGAATTGAGGATGAAGAGGGATGTTTTCGCTATGCAGGAAGGCTTTTTAGTGGAGTTGAGGTAAAAGAAAGCCCCTTTTTTCTTTTAAAGAGACTGTTTTTAGTAGGATTAAGGCCCATTAATAATATCGTTGACATTACAAATTATGTCCTTATAGAGGTTGGTCAGCCTCTACATGCCTTTGATTGGAGTAAAATTGAAGGTAAAGAGGTCATTATTCGTAAAGCTAAGCCTCAGGAATCTCTTTTTATGTTAGATGGAATTGAAAGAACTTTAACTGAAGAGGATTTGGTAATTGCTGATAAAAACAAGGCACTTGTGCTTGCAGGAATTATGGGAGGTGAAGATTCTGGAGTAAAGGAAAAAACCACTGAAGTTTTTCTTGAATCTGCATGGTTTAATCCTAAATATATAAGATTTTCTTCCCAGAGACACAAGATAACCACTGAAAGTAGTTATCGCTTTGAGAGAAAAGTTGATCCCTCAGGGGTTATCACAGGTATGCTTAGAGCTACTGAGTTAATACTAAAGATAGCTCATCCAAAAGAAATTTCTGCAATTGTTGACCTTTATCCAAAACCCTATAAAGCTCCTTTAATTGAAATTACTTCTCAGAAAATCTATAAAGTTCTTGGTTTTAACATAGAAAAGGATTTTATAGAGAATACTTTGAGAAAACTTGGGGCCATAGAGGTAGAAAAAGATTACTTTAGAGTTATACCTCATAGTTATCGGCAAGATCTTATAATACCTGAAGATCTAATAGAAGAAATAGCAAGGCTATATGGTTATGATAAAATCCCTGCTACTTTTCCTTGGGCTGTTCTTTCAGCCTCGCCCCTTAGTGAGGAGATTAGTATTATTAAAAATTTAAAAAATAAACTTAAAGGCATGGGGTTATTTGAAATTATAACTTATAGTTTTATTAATCCAGAGCTTTTAAAAAAGCTTAATTTGAACCCTGAAGATAAAAGGCTAAAACCTTTAGAGCTTGCCAATCCAATTTCCTCTTTCTTGTCTGTTATGAGGACCACTTTAATTCCTGGCTTACTGGAATGTGCTTTACATAATTCAGCCAGAGAAGTGGAAGATTTAGCACTTTTTGAAATTGGTAAAGTATTTTATCCCTCGGAAGAGCTGGCAGAAGAAAAAAATCATTTAGCTATACTATTAAAAGGACATAAAAAAATGTTACCCTGGGAGGGTTTTAGAAAGGAATATGACATATATGACCTAAAGGGCATTTTAGAGGAAATCTTTTCTGCATTAAGATTAGAGGTAGATTTTAGTCCCTATTCAGCTGAGCCTTTTTTAAAACGGGGTTTTTCTTTTGATTTATATTTATTTAATGAAAAAATAGGGTATGCTGGAGAGATTAAAAATTTAATTTTAGAGGAGGTAACTTTAAAAGGAAAAGTTTTTGTGGCAGAAATTGACCTTACATCGCTTTTGCCCCAAACCATTTCTAAAGAAAAAGAGATAGAAATTAAAAGACCTCCCAAATTTCCTTTAACTTTTAGAGATGTTAGCATGATCCTTGATAAAAATGTTCCTTTTAAAGCTATTTCTGAGTATATTAAAAATCTATATATACCCTATTTAGACAAAATAGAATTAATAGCGCTATACGAGGGGGCTCCTATTCCTGAAGGTAAAAAAAGCCTTACCCTGAGGTTCTACTATAGAGCAGAAGATAGAACCCTTTTAGTGGAAGAAGTAAATGCTATCCAGGAAGAGGTTGCTAAAAAACTATTTACCCACTTCAAAGCTAAACCCAGGTAAATGAAAAAATTAACTAAAAAAGAAATCATTGAAGAACTCCATCTTCAAACAGGTTTATCTAAAAGGCTCCTTTTACAAATCGTGGATACTCTCCTTGAGGAAATTAAAATAGCCCTGGATTTAGAAGAGGAGGTCAAAATAAGGGGTTTTGGAACCTTTAAAACTGTCCAAGGAAAACAAAGATTGGGAAGAATTATTAAAACAGGAGAGGGAGTTATCATTCCTCCGTGCCGAAAGATTAGCTTCCACCTATCACCCACCTTTAGATTAGAGCTTCATAATGAAAAAGGAAAAAAATAAAGAATATGGACCACTATTTGTTCCTCTAAAAGAAGCATGTAAACTTTTAAGTGTTAAGCCCCATATAATTGATTATTGGATTAAACGTATCCCAGAAATTAAGCCAGTAAAAGTTGGTAAAAGGAAATTTTTTAAAAAAGAACAGATGGAACTTCTAATTCAAATTAAAAAGCTTTTAGATGAAGGATATACTTTGGAAGGAATTAGAAAAAAGCTCTTTTCTTATGCTACACTTTTTCCGAATTTAGAACTTCCTTCAAAAAAGGAAAGGATCCTTCCATTTAAAAAATATTCCAAAGAGACAGACTTAAGAGGACTGTTAAAGGAGATTTTAAAGGAATTGAAAAATATCTATCAATGGTTAAATAAGTAATGTAAGTTTGGAGGGGTAAAGAGGGCCTTAAATTAAGGAGGAGTGCCCGAGTGGACGAAGGGGGCCGACTCGAAATCGGCTGAAGAGGTTCAGACCTCTTCCGGGGGTTCGAATCCCTCCTCCTCCGCTTATGCCCTTGCTAAAACCAATAAATGTACTTCTTTTGCTCCGGCCTTTTTTAAAATAGATGAAGCTTCTCTCAGGGTTGCTCCTGTTGTCATTACATCATCTAAGAGAAGAATCTTTTTTCCCTTTACATCTTCAGTGCATTGAAAGGCACCTTTAATATTTTCCCATCTTTCTTTGCTATCTAACTGGCTTTGAGGCTTAGAGTGTTTCACCCGTGTCAAGGTTTTAGGGAATTTTTTTATACCAGTATATCCCCATAAAATGAGGAGACTTTGATTGTACCCCCTCTCCCTTTGGCGTTTAATAGAAAGAGGAATAGGGCTTATTAGGTCATATTCATCAACATTTAAGGGACATACTTTTCTTAGCAGTTTCCCTAATTGATAGGCTATGGAAAATTCATCAGAAAATTTTGCTTTGTATAGAAGCTCTTTTATTGGGTTTTTATATAAAAAGCCAATGAATACCTGCTCATAGGGAAGGTTTTGTTTTTCACAGAAAGAACAATATTCTAAAAGTTCATTAGAAAAATACTCTAAAAGGCTTTCAGATAGCAGGGTTCCGCATCTTCTACAATAGCTTTTTGCTCTGGGAAGCTTTGAATAGCACCTATGACAAAAGAGCACTTCTTCATAAGTTAGAGGGCTTTTACAGGTTAAGCAAAAAGTGGGGAAAAGAAAATTTAGAAAGTTAGAAAGGATTTTTTCCAGCAATTTTTATAATTTCTAAGACTAATTGAGAAGCTTTGATTAGGTCTGATTTTTTAATAAATTCTTCCGTGGTATGAACTCTCTGCATTCCAGTGCCTAAGATTACAGACTTTATTCCCCTCTCGTTAAGTATATTAGCATCAGATCCCCCTTCTTTGACTTTAAACTCTAAAGGTATTCCCAAGTTTTTGCCTGCTTCCTTAATCACTTGGATAAGAGGTTCTTCTTCAGAAATTTTAAAAGCTTTGAAAACTCTTTTGAAATCTAACTTGTAGGAAGGCAGATTATCAATTTTGGGGGTGGAATTTTTTATTATATCTTCTGCTATGTTTTCAACTTCTTTTTTAAGTTCTTCTAATTTTTCTTCACTATGACTTCTCATTTCTCCTTCTATAAAAGCTAAATCGGGAACTATGTTCACATAATTTCCACCATTGATTTTTCCAATATTCATCGTAGTTTCATGGTCTATCCTTCCTGTAGGGAGATTTACTACAATTTGAGCAAGAAGTTTTATGGCATTTATTCCCTTTTCAGGTTCAATTCCAGCATGAGCTGATTTTCCAAATACTTTAAGAATGAACTGATATGAGGAAGGTGCAGCTATTATTACATCTGATGGTTTTTCTGCATCTAAAACAAAGCCGAAACTTGCTTTTATATGTTTATAATCCAAATATTTTGCTCCTAATAATCCAATTTCTTCAGCTGTTGTAAAAACGAACTCTAAGGGCGGATGAGGAAAAGAGTTCTCTTTTAACACCTTTGCGATTTCTACTAAAATAGCTATACCTGCTTTATCGTCAGCTCCTAATATAGTTTTTCCATTTGATTTTATTACTTCTCCTTCTTCAATAATTTCAGGATTTTCATAGGGGCCAACTGTATCCAGATGGGCACAAAAGAGCAAGGTGGGCCCTTCTACAGTGCCAGGAATTTTAATAATTAGATTCCCTACCTCAGACCCAGTAAGTTCTGCTGATTTATCAATATAGATTGAATAACCTAAAGCATCAAAAAGGTCTGCTAAGTAATATGCAAGTTTACCTTCTTTAAGTGATGGGCTTTCTATAGTAAGTAATGTTTTGAATTCAAGAATTAAGCGATCAGTATTAATCATTTATTTTAAATATTTTATAGAAAAATCTTTTAAATCTCCTACATAGGGCTCTTCAACTACCTCTACTTTGGTGACCACAGACGCAGGAGAGCCAATGTGACACCATTTTATCATCTCTTCTATAGCTTTTTCATCTCCTTCAAAAAGGGCTTCCACTCGTCCATCAGGAAGATTTCTTACCCATCCCTTCAAACCAAGCCTTTCAGCTTCTTCTTTTGTATATGCTCTAAAAAATACACCTTGAACACGCCCAGAAATAAATACTCTAACTCTTCTCATATAAATACCTTTATTGATTAATTACTAAAAAAAAATAAAAAGTCAAGACTTAAAAGCAAGTTGTTAAAAAAAGCTTATAGTTAATACCAAACTACAATTAATTCCTCATAGATAGAAACTCTTCCGTTCAGAGAATCGGTAGCCGCAACCTTTAGGTGGCGTTTTTGTTTGTAACCACAGAATTGGTACTCGCAACCTTTAGGTTGCGTAGGTTTATGCCAT
>JBKBRL010000048.1:0-6713 GCA_046292115.1 Caldimicrobium sp. | reverse complement strand
GGCGCAACCTTTAGGTTGCGAGGATTTATGTCATTTATCCGTAGGCTAAAGCCTGCGGCTACCATGTCTACGCTACCTCTTACACGCAGGCTAAAGCCTGCGGCTACCATATCTCACGCAGGCTAAAGCCTGCGACTACCAACTTACTCGCAGGCTGAAGCCTGCGGCTACCATATCTACAATTTCAGCGAAAATTTCTGGAATGCATACACAGGCAAGAAGGCTTGTGCTACTTCAATGAGACGGGGTGTAATGTAGCAAAAATTTTACTTGACAGAAGAGCTTTAATGATTAGAATTTAAATAAAAAAGTCCATTTAGGATAGACTCTATGGAGCTCAAAAAGCTCAGAAAAATTTCTGATTATGAATGGGAAATACCCAAAACGGGGCAGATGCGTGTCCCAGGTAGAATTTTTGGCAGTGAAAAATTAATTGAGGAAATGGATGAAAAAGTCTATGAACAAGTTTCTAATGTAGCGGAGCTTCCGGGAATTGTAAAAGCCTCCCTTGCTATGCCTGATGCTCATTGGGGTTATGGATTTCCTATTGGAGGAGTTGCTGCCTTTGACCCTGAAGAGGGTGGCATAATTTCTGTGGGTGGAGTAGGTTATGATATTTCCTGCGGTGTGAGAACCTTACTTTCCCCTTTAGAGAAAAGAGATGTGGAACCCCATTTAGAAAAAATCGTGAAAGAACTTTTTGAGACAGTACCATCTGGGGTAGGTTCAGAGGGAGAGATTAAACTTTCACCTAAGGAATTGGATGTAGTGTTAGTGGGTGGAGCAAAATGGGCTGTAGAACAAGGCTATGGGCTACCTGAAGACCTTGAATACATTGAGGAAAAAGGCTGTATGGAGGGGGCAGACCCCAGTTATGTTTCTATGGAGGCAAAAAAAAGACAGCACCGCCAAGTGGGCACCTTAGGCTCTGGGAATCATTACTTAGAGGTTCAATATGTGGCTGAGATTTACGATAGCAAAGTTGCCTCTGCCTTTGGGCTTTTCCTCAACCAAGTAGTGGTAACTATTCATTGTGGCTCAAGAGCTTTGGGGCATCAAATTGCTACTGATTATCTTCCCATCTTAGCAAAAGCTGCAAGAAAATATGATATTCCCATAAAAGAAAAGGAATTGGTTTGTGCTCCAATAAATTCTGAGGAAGGACAAGCCTATTTTAAAGCTATGTGTTGTGGTATTAATTGTGCTTTAGCTAATAGGCAGGTAATAACACATCTGGTGCGCACTGTTTTTAGAAAATTTTTTCCAAGTGTTCACCTTAAGCTTCTCTATGATGTGAGCCATAATACCTGTAAGGTAGAATATCATATAATTGATGGTAAGAGAAGAAAACTTTATGTGCATAGAAAGGGAGCAACAAGAGCCTGGGGGCCAGGAAGGATGGAGCTCCCAGCTGCCTATAGGGAGGTAGGACAGCCGGTTATTATTGGCGGTTCTATGGGGACAGCTTCTTATATTTTGGTGGGGACAAAAGAAGGAGAAGAAAAAGCCTTTGGATCCGCTTGCCACGGAGCTGGTAGAACTATGAGTAGAAATCAAGCTTTGAAATCTTTTCGTGCAGATGAAATAGTTGAAGAGCTAAGGAAAAGGGGTATTATAGTTATGGGAAAATCTAAAAAGGGATTAGCGGAAGAGGCACCTTCGGCTTACAAAGATGTCTCCTTAGTGATTGATGCTACTTGTAAAGCGGGATTGACTAAAAAGGTAGCTAAGCTTTTACCAATGGGATGTATAAAAGGCTAAAAAAACATAAATAGGAGGTGTGCTATGAAGGGACTTGTTTGGAAATTAGGGTCTTTAGCAGTGTGTTCGGCATTGTTATTTGCCTGCAGTTGTCCAGCGCCTCAGGTGGCAGAGAAGGCAGAAGCTCAACCTGCGCCTGCTGTGGCAACGGAACCTGATTGCTGTAAAAAATTAGAAAATGAGTTAAATGCTTTGAAAGCTCAAGTAAACAGCTTAAAATCTCAATTAGAGGCAGTAAAGGTGGAGGCAAGGGAGGCCAAGGAAGCCTCTCAGAAGGCTATTGAAGCAGCAAATAAGGCTGTAGAGGCAGCTAATAGGGCTGAAGCTGCCGCTCAAAAAGCTGAAGCTGCTGCAGCAAAAGCTGAAAGAATATTTGAAAAGGGTTTAAAAAAATAAGATAAACTATAAGGTAAACTAAAATAATACTTTAGGCCTTTCTTCATGCCAAAGCCCTTTGAGAAATTTGGGGAACTCTTTGGAGTTCCCCAAAATTCTAAAAAACAAGAAGAGGCTCCTTTTCCTTTTAAAGTTAAATCCTGGGATGAACTGGTCGCCCAAGTTAAACCTTTAAAGGAAAAAAATTATCGTTATGCTCTTTCTCCTAAAAAGCCTTATTTTCATCAAGAAAAGGACTGGCCACCACCTAAGCTGGAAGTTAATTTATCTCTTACTTCAGAATACATAGAGGGTAAGAAGAGTTGGGTTAGTAATGAAGTTTTGTGGAAGTTGAAAGAGGGAAAATTTTCTGTTCAAGCCTCTCTTAATTTAAGAGGGTTTTTTGTTGAAGAGGCAAAAATTCTTTTTGAAGAATTTTTAAAAAATTCTTTACTAAAGGGATATAGCTGTGTTCTTATTATACACGGAAGGGGTTTGTCTTCCAAGGGAGAGCCTGTGCTCAAATATAAAGTAAAAGAATGGCTTTTAAGGGGACCCTATAGGAAATATGTTTTAGCCTTTGCCACGGCAAGGCCTTGTGATGGCGGGTTAGGGGCAACCTATGTTCTTTTAGACTCAAGGTCTTTTAAAAAATAGCTATGGTCTTTCACTCCCCAAGAAGAGCTTTGATTATTTATGGAAATCCCGGCGTTGGAAAAACCACGCTTATCTCTTCTCTTTATTCTCTCCTCTCTGAAAAACTTTTGGATTATTTCCTTACAGGTTTTATTACAAAGGAAGTGCGAAAGAACGGAGAAAGGATAGGTTTTGATTTGATTTATCTTAGAGATCAAGCATTCACCCTTCCCTTAGCTAAAAAAGAAAATATAGTGGGCTTTCTTCCAAAGAAAATGCCCAAAGTGGGAAAATATTTAGTTTTTGTTGAGAACTTAGAAAGATTTGTAGAAATTCTTCAAAGAGATTTAGAAGAGGCAACAGAGAAGGTAGTTGTTTTTGTAGATGAGATTGGAAAAATGGAAGCCTTTTCAGAAAAGTTTTCTAACTTTTTAGACCATTTATGGAGGGAAAAGGTATTTCTCGTTGCTACCCTTGGGAAGGGAGATCAGCCACTTCTTAAGGATTGGGCTAATAAATGGGGTGCCATCTATTGTGAGGTAACCATAGAGAATAGAGACTTTTTACTTGAGCGCTTAGAAGTGGAATTTACCCGTAAGGGTAGGCTTATTGTATTTGAAGGTATAGACGGCACAGGAAAAACTACTATTTTTAAATTATTACAAGAAGATAAAGCTTTTGAAAATTGTCTATTTTCTTTTGAGCCAACCTTGGGTTTCTATGGACAAAAGCTTAGGACTCTTCTTTCTCAAAAAGCTATAGCCAAAAGACCTTTGAGTGAAAATTTAAAGGTAAAAGAGGAACTTTTAGAGCTTTTCTTATTAGATAGAAAGGAACATGTACAAAATTTTATTCTACCCAATTTAAAAAAGGGGAAGAATATAATCCTTGATCGGTATTATCTTTCAACCCTTGCTTATCAGGGGGATGAAGAGAATTTTTTAGATTTGCTTAAAAAGAATGAGACCTTTTCACCTTTACCGGATTGGGTGATTTATTTGGAGCTTTCTCCTGAAGAGGCAATAAAAAGAGTTTTTAATAGAGGGGATGAGAAAAGCATTTTTGAGAAGGAAGATGAATTAAGAAGAATTGCTTACAACTATTCTCAAATCTTACCATTATTCAATTATTTAGCTCTACCTGCTTGGAAGAGTGTGGACTCTTTGTTTGTAGAAGTTAGAAATCTCCTAATGGAACTTCTTTTTAAAGATGGAACTTAAAGCTTCCTTTCCCAAGAATATCGTGGAGATGGAGAATTCCTACTAAAGAGCCGTCAAAATTTACTACAGGGAGGACGGTTATTTGATGTTTTTCCATTAATTCTAAGGCTTCAGCAGCAAGTCTATTTTCTTCTATTATTTTAGGATTTTTGGTCATAACTTCTTCTATTTTTGCCTCGGGCAGGGTTTTAAATTTAGTGATAAGTCTCCTTAAATCTCCGTCTGTGAAGATGCCTGTTAAATGCCCAAGGGAATTTACAATCAATATTGCACCTAAACGCTTATTGTTTAATTCTTCTATGGCTTGGGTTAGAAGGGTGCCCTCCTTTACAAGAGGGATCTTCTCACTGGTAAGCATAATTTCTTTTACCTTGACTTTTAATCTTTCACCTAAGGACCCTCCGGGATGATTTTTTCTAAAATCTTCTGCTTTTAACCCTCTTAGTTCAAAGAGAATAATGGCTATGGCATCTCCTAAGGCGAGCATAGCAGTAGTACTTGTTGTGGGGGCAAGGTTAAAAGGGCAGGCTTCTCTTGGCACTGCAGTATTTAAAACCACATCAGAGAGACCTGCTAACACGCTTTTTGTATTTCCTGTCATAGAGATTATAGGAATTTTCCTTTGTTTGAGTATCTTTACTACCTCGCAAACCTCTAAGGTATTTCCGGAATAGGAAAGAGCTAAGAGGAGGTCCTCAGTTGTTACCATTCCTAAGTCTCCATGCAGTGCCTCAACAGGATGCAGAAAAAAAGAAGGTGTGCCTGTAGAAGATAGGGTGGCTGATATTTTTCTACCAATGATTCCACTTTTTCCGATACCTGTAACAATTACTCTTCCTGGTGTATTTAAAATTAGTTCAATTGCTCTCTCAAGGGAGCTATCTAAATGGTTTATTAAAAATTCCAGCCCTTCCTTTTCAATTGTTAATATTTCAAGAGCCCTTGATAAAATTGATTTTTCCATAATTTTTTCAAAGTTAGTGTAAGGTAAGTTTATCTTCAGAAATTAGAAGCAATTTTTCCCTAACTTCTGTCAAATTTTCCTCTGAATAAAAGGTTGAAATAATATCTAAAATATTATCTACAGTTACTGAAATTAGTTTTTCTCTTTCTAAAATTTCCTCTAATTTTTTTTCAACCCAGGGGAATTCTTCAAGAGATACATCTCTTAAAGAGAGGTGTTTGAAGAGATTATAAAAGGTTTTTCGGGTCTGCATCCTTTGCTTAAGCTCTATTAGAAAATTTTTAGGATCTTTAATTTTTTCTTTGATTTCTTCTGTTAAAAATTTGATATCCTCTTCTTGAAATTCCCAAAAACTGTTAATCCAATCTTTAACAGTAAGGAGGGTATCTTTCTCCTTCATTTTAAACCCTCTGCAGAGTTTTTTAAAACTTTACTCCAAAGAAGTAAAAAAACAAGAATTTGAGCTTTTTAATTGTTTTAACAGCATAAGGCAATAGTTTTTATCTTCTATACCTGACTATATTTTTCTCAAAGTGATTTCTTTTGTGGAAATTGGGGGAATATGGTATACTTTAACCATTGAGGAGAGAAAAAGTTATGACCATGTTGGAAAAAGGGTATATACAGATTTATACAGGTTATGGGAAAGGAAAGACCACAGCAGCAGTGGGGCTTACAATTAGAGCGCTGGGAGCAGGGTTAAAGGTGGCTTTTCTTCAGTTCTTTAAACCTGCTACCTCTTCTGAAGTTAAAATTTTAAAGCAATTCTCACCTCAACTTTTTTATGCCAATTTTCACACAGAGGGTTTTGTCAAAGGAACTCCAAGTGAGGCGCTAAAAAGGGAAATTGAAAAGGGGGTTCAACTTTTTAAGAGACTTCTTGAAGAGAATTCCTATGATTTATGTGTATTAGATGAATTCACTTATGCTCTTAATTGGAAGATTATCGATTTAGAGAAAGTTCTTAATTTATTGAGGGAGAAACCTAAAAATATGGAAATCGTCATAACGGGAAGAGAGGCTCCAGAGGAACTTTTATCACTGGCAGACCTTGTCACAGTTATGCATCCATTAAAACACTATTTTGAGAAGGGAGTTGAAGCCAGATGGGGAATAGAGAAATAAAAGATTTTGAAGAGAAAATTTTTGAGGGGGTCCCTTTAGATTGGGATTCTGCCTTAAAGCTTTTTGAGCTACCTCTGCCGCTCCTTGGAGAGTTAGCCCAAAGAGTACGCTTTAAACTGCATCCTGAAAGGATTGTTACCTATGTGGTAGATAGAAATATTAACTATACCAATATTTGTATTTCGGGATGTAAATTTTGTGCTTACTACAGAGCCCCTAATTCACTTGAGGGGTATGTGTTATCCTTTGAAGAAATTGCAAAAAAAATTGAAGAGACCATTGCTTTAGGAGGATATCAAATCCTTTTACAAGGTGGCTTAAACCCAGAGCTAACCTTAGAGTATTTTGAAGAACTCTTTTCCTTTATTAAAAGTCGCTTTCCCCAAATTCATTTGCATGCACTCTCCCCACCTGAAATTATTTATTTAAGCAAACTCCACAAGATTTCTGTAGATGAAGTTTTAGAGAGACTTATAAAGGCAGGGCTTAATTCTATTCCAGGGGGTGGTGCAGAAATTTTAGTAGATAGGGTAAGAGAAAAGATTTCTCCCAATAAGTGTTCCAGTGAAGAATGGCTATATGTAATGGAGAGAGCCCATTTTTTAGGACTTAAAACTACATCAACAATGATG
>JBKBRL010000047.1:0-6726 GCA_046292115.1 Caldimicrobium sp. | reverse complement strand
AGAACAAAAATTAGAAGCTCTATATGTTCATAATTGTTATCTTTTCGGTTTTGGTATTTCAAGCACTCCAAGGGACACCAAAATATATTTCAGAGTAGAACTGAAAGGCTTAGGTGGTTTCCAGAGGCCTCTTTATTAAAAGCACTCCCCTTAACTATAACTAAAAGAAATTTTTTAATTGATATATCAAAAAGGCAGAAAACCATGCTAACCCAAAACTATAAAGTAAGAAAAGGAAAGCTAAATTTCGGGAACCTTCTTTCCACATAGTTACAAAGGTAGCTACACAGGAGTTATATATTAACACGAAAATTAAAAATGAGAGAGCAGAAGAAGCTGGAATTACTTTCTTTAGTTCTTCTCTAAGTGGACTTTTTTCTATTTCTTCTTTAGCTTCTACTTTAAGAATAACTGCCAAGTTACTCAAAATGGCCTCTCTGGCTAAAAAGGCTGGAATAAGGGAGGTAGTAATTCTCCAATCACCAAGGCCAATAGGTTCAAAAATAGGAGATAAAGTTTTTCCAATCTTTCCTGCATAAGTGTTTTCAAGTTCGCTTTCTCCATGGGGTAAGTGTAGCAATAGCCAGATGAATACGGATATGGCAAAAATGACCGTTCCTGCCCTTATTACAAAACTTTTTGTATGTAAATAAACAATCGTAAAAAGAATTTTTAAAGAAGGTAAGCGATAGGAAGGAAGGTCCATAACAAAGTGACTAAGCTCTTTCTTAAAGAATGATTTTTGGAGAATAAAAGCTGTTAAAAGAGAGAGAATAATTCCTAAAAGGTAGAGTAAAAGGATTAAAAGAGTGGGGTGAGAGAAGAAAGTTATGGCAAAAAAGCTAAAAACAACTAAACGAGCAGAACAACTCATAAAGGGTATCATAGCTATAATTAAAAGACGATCTAATTTATTGGGAAGGGTTTTTGTGGCAAGAATGGCAGGCACATTACAGCCAAAGGCAAGCATAAGGGGAACGATACTTTGTCCATGAAGTCCGATTTTATGAGTAAGAGGGTCCAGTAAAAAAGCTACTCTTGGGAGATAACCTGAGTTTTCAAGAAGGGTTATAAAAAAGAAAGTAATAAATACCAGTGGGAGAAATGTTAATACCGTACCAACTCCACCTATTATAGCCTCAGAAACAAAATCAATAAGAAAGGAAGGTGCAGAGATTCCTTCAAGAACTGTTTTAGTAAAGGGTACTAAAGTGTCCTGGAAAAAGCTATCTAAAAAATCAACTAAGGGAGTAGAAATTGTAAAAATGATTTTAAAAGTTAGGTAGAGGATGATAAGAAAAAAGAAAAGACCTAAAAGAGGATGCAGTAAAAAGTGGTCTAAGGTATCGGTGAGAGTTTTTTTATTTAAGAGAGGTTTCTTAAGGATTTCAGTGTATAGCCCTTGCACTAAGGAGAGAAGTTTATCCTCTTTTTTATCCTCAAAACCATAATACTCCAACCTGGGTATAAGATTGTTTTCATAGGTGGAAATTATAGCTAGCAATAACTCCTTTATTCCTTCCCCTGTTCGGCCATTTGTTTTTATAGCCTGTAGGTGTAAGAGATCTTCTAACTTTTTTTCCTCTACTTCTATTCCAAGCTCCTTTGCTTCGTCACTCATATTTAAAGCAATTATCATAGGTTTTTTAAGGTCTAACAATTGTAAAGTTAGGTAAAGGTCCCTTTTTAACCTGGGAGTTTCAATGACATTCAGAATTAGGTCATAGTCTCCCCTTTTAAGAAAATTTGTGGCTACGACCTCATCTTCAGAGATAGCTTCATCTAAGGTGTATATACCAGGAAGGTCAATAAAGGTAATTTCGTACTCCTGAAAGTGGACCTTTCCTTCTTTTTTTTCTACTGTAACCCCTGGCCAATTACCTATTTTTAGATTAGTTCCAGCTAAATGATTTAATAAGCTCGTCTTTCCAACATTGGGATTACCCACTAACACTACTTTTATTGATTTCATAATGAGCCTCCTGCAAAAGAAAACCTTAGTCTAAATTAGTCTTTTAAAAAAGGACAAAATTTTTTAAGAAAGCCCCATCTATGCCTAAGTCTATGCTTTTTTCTATGTTTTTTCTCAGAAAAGTCTTCTATATTAGGACACAACTCTTCAGAAAAGTCACAGGAAATATCAACTTTTACACAAGGTTTTTTGTCAATAATTTCTACCTCAATTTTATTAGCTAATTTATTACTCAAAACCAAACGGGTAGAATTATTGATAATGAGCAGGTTTCTGCCGCATTTTTTAAGGACCTCAAAAGTTTCATTTTTTCTTATTCCCATAGCTGTTAATTTTTTAGCAAGCACATCCTCATCCTTTATCCCTTTTATAACTACTACATCTCCACATTTAGCTTCGTTTAGAGTCATTTGCTTATTACCCCTCCTTACAATTTGGGCAAAGCCCAAAAATTTCAAGATGATAGGTTAGTAATTTATAACCCCTTTCTTCTTCATGCTTTCTTATAAGCCGATGTAATCCTTTATCCATGACCTCTAATACTTCACCACAACGTATGCAGATAAAATGTAAATGGGGTTTTTTGTTAATAGTTACTTCATAATGAGAATGCCCTTCTTGTTTATAGACTTCTTGAATAAAACCTCCTTCAATTAGGAGAGGAATAGTGCGATAGATAGAGGCTTTGGAGATTTTACTCTTTTTATCTTTGAGCCTAAAATACAAGCTTTCCACATCAAAGTGATCATTAATAGAAAGAATTTCTTTTAAAATTGTCACCCTCTCCTGGGTATACTTTAATCCCTTCTTTTTTATAAATTCCCTAAAATCCTCTAAAATATATTCGCTATCTTTTTTCATAGCACCTCTAAAAATTGAGATTGATTTTCAATTTTAAATTTAACAATGAAATTTAATATGTCAAGAGGGGGAGGTATTTTTTTAAGCTAATTTTTTTAAAAAGGGGGGTGCCATTGTAAATTTGTTTTTCTCTTTTCTTTATGCTATAATTTTTTTAGAATTATCTTAGCGAGGTTAGGGATATGGAAGATGCCTTTTCATCTATAAAAAAGGTTTATGGAGATTTTAATATAATCAAAAGGCCTTCTAAATTATCGGAAGAGGAGAAGGAAGAGTTGCTGCAAAAATTATTTAATAAAAATCCGGAACTCTATTCTTTAGTACCTGAAATTAAGCAAAAGATTAGGGAAAGAATGGATTGGGTTGAGGGTTATAAATATATAGAGCCAAAGCTATCGGAGTTTAAAGCTTTGGCTGATGAGTTGCGCCAGGAGTTCAAATATGCAGTTTGGTGTGGTATGGGAGGGTCTGGGCTTTTTCCCTATGTACTCTCCCAAGTTTTTACGCCTAAGGAAAATTTTTTAACTCTTAAGGTGCTTGATACAAATGATCCCCTCCATATTCTTGAAATAGAATCACTTCCGTTAAAGGACCTTCTTTTTGTTATTGCCTCAAAATCAGGCACAACCTTAGAGACCCTTTCTCATTTTAAATATTTTTATCAAAAATTACAAGAGATAACCTCTACACCAGGGGCTCATTTTATCGCAATTACAGATCCTGGCTCTCCTTTAGAGAGGTTGGCTAAAGAAAAGCAATTTAGAAGGGTCCTTTATCATCCACCTTTTATAGGGGGTAGGTATGCTGCTTTAACTGAAATTGGTTTTTTCCCAGCTGCTTTAATGGGATTGGACCTTGAAAAGGCTCTACATTATGCCAAAGAGATGTATAGTGCCTGTGAGCCTTCTATCCCTTGGGAATATAATTTAGCTGCTAATTTAGCAGAATTTCTCACAGAATCATATATAATTGGACAAGATAAGGTGACCTTTATCACTGATCCCATACTTAAACCATTTTCCCTTTGGCTTGAGCAACTTATAGCAGAAAGCTTAGGAAAAGATTTTGCAGGACTAATTCCTGTTGTAGGAGAGGCGCCAGGATCTCCTACTCTTTACTCTTCTGACAGAACCTTCATTTATCTTGCACTTAGAGGAAGAGAAAG
This sequence comes from Caldimicrobium sp., assembly GCA_046292115.1. GTDB lineage: Bacteria > Desulfobacterota > Thermodesulfobacteria > Thermodesulfobacteriales > Thermodesulfobacteriaceae > Caldimicrobium. The sequence continues at coordinate 2,728 of JBKBRL010000047.1, read as the reverse complement.
GATTTATCATCGTTTAATTACTGATTTAAAAGAAGAAGGTTTCAGTGTGAAATCGTTAGTTTTAGATGATAAGTATGAGATTTTTGGTGAGGCCTATAGATTTATGGTGGCTGTAGCATTAGTGGCCTATTTTATTGGGGTTAATCCTTTTGATGAGCCTGATGTAGTCTTGACCAAAAAAAGAACCCAAGAACTGATTGAAAAGTTTAAAGTTGAAAAGGATTTTGGGATAGAGCTTTATTTTGATGAAGAGACAGGTTTAGGATTTTATTATGAGAAGACATTAAATGTAGAATATCCAAAACTTTCTGCATTAATAAAAAAATTCTTTCAAGACTTCGCACCCTGGATATATATAGGAATTTTGGCTTATCTTCCCTATGATCCTGAAGCTGAAGAGATAATAAGGGATATAAGAAGTTTAATTAGAGAAAAGAAAAACTGTGCTACTGTTTTTGGTTTTGGACCTCGTTATCTTCATTCTACAGGGCAACTTTTTAAAGGAGGCCCTCCTTTATCTCGTTTTATTATTATAACTCGAAGGGGACGTTTAGAGGACCAAGTTATTCCTGGTGAGGGTTATACCTTTTGGGATCAACAATTTGCTCAAGCCTTCGGAGATTTTAAGGCCCTTGTAGAAAGAGAAAAACCGGTGCTTTTAATCCATCTTTTTAATGATTACAAAGAGGATCTCAAAATTCTTTATGAATTAATAAAAAAAGCTTTGAGTAGCTAAAGAGGGGGTAATAATAATGATGTATCCAGAATATAGGGGGAGGCGCTTAAGAAAGAATGAAATCACAAGAGCTTTGGTTAGAGAAACCAAGCTTTCCCTTGAGGATTTTATTTATCCACTTTTTATACTGGAAGGCAAAGGAATTAAGGAAGAGATAAAATCTATGCCAGGTATTTATCGTTTTTCTATAGATAAGGTTTTAGATGAAATTAGAGAAGCCTTTGACCTTGGGATTAAAGCCTTTTTGCTTTTTGGGATACCAGAAAAAAAAGATGAAGTTGGATCTTCTGCTTGTGCCCAAAATGGTATTATCCAGAGGGCATTAAAGACTATTAAAGATAAATTTCCAGAGGTCTTATTGATAACAGATGTATGTCTTTGTGGATATACCTCTCATGGGCATTGTGGTATCATAAAAGAGGGTGAGGTAGATAATGATTTAACCTTAGAGCAATTAGCACGCATAGCTGTTTCTCATGCCAAAGCAGGAGCAGACTGGGTTGCACCGTCTGATATGATGGATGGAAGGGTAGCTCGTATTAGAGAAGCCTTAGATGAAGCGGGTTTTCATAATGTAGTTATTATGAGTTATGCTGTTAAATATTGCAGTGCCTTTTATGGTCCCTTTAGGGAAGCAGCAGAATCTGCTCCTAAATTTGGAGATAGACGCACCTATCAGATGGATCCAGCAAATTCCAGAGAGGCTATGAGAGAAGCTTTAATGGATATTGAAGAGGGAGCCGATATTATAATGGTGAAGCCAGCCCTACCCTATTTAGATATTATAAAAATGTTAAAAGATAATACCTATCATCCTATTGCAGCCTATCAAGTGAGTGGTGAATATGCTATGATTAAGGCAGCAGCTAAATTAGGTTATGTGGAGGAAGATAAAATTATTTGGGAAAGTTTAGTTAGTATTAAAAGAGCTGGTGCTGATATAATAATTACCTATTTTGCCAAGAAAATAGCTTCACTACTAAATAAAAGAGGCTAATAATGAAAAAAGTTGTTTTATGCTTTCTACCTATATTACTTATTTCCTGTGCTAAACCTCCAAGAGAAGTACCTACAAGTTATAGAAAAACAGAACCCATAGAAATATCAAAAGTAGTCCCTGGCTGGCTTAGACCTTACAGCATAAATGGGAAGACCTATTATCCCTTACCAAAGGCTGAAGGCTATGAGGAGGAATGTCTCGCTTCTTGGTATGGTCCAGGTTTTCATGGCAGACAAGCAGCAAGTGGTGAAATTTATGATATGTATCAATACACCGCAGCCCATAAAATTTTACCTATAGGAACCTATGTTTTGGTTAGAAATTTAGAAAATGGGAAAGAATTAATAGTAAGAATTAATGATAGAGGTCCTTTTGTAGAAGAAAGATGTATAGATTTAAGTTATGCTTCTGCTAAGGAATTAGGATTTATGGAGAAAGGCCTTGCTAAAGTAAGAATTGTTGCCCTTTCAGAGGGTGAAATTATAAATAATCAAATTGTTTATACAAATGTTCCTAACATAAGGTTTAATGAATTTTATCTACAAGTGGGTGCTTTTAAAAATTATTCAAATGCTCTACGGTATAAGCTTGAATTAGAGAAAGAGTATAAGAAAGTTACCATTGAACCTTATGAGCATCCTACTCTTGGGCTTATATATAGAGTCCAGATTTATCTTTCCGAAGACCTAAATAGTGCCTATCTTATGGCAAATACGCTAAAAAAAGAACGCTTTAGAGAGGCCTTTTTAGTAGCAAAATAAGATAAATGGAAAATTCCTTTGCAGAGCTCGAAAAATTAATTGGAGTAAGTTTTAAAGATAAAAATTTACTCAAAAAGGCCCTAACACACAGTTCCTATAGGATTGCCTGTAAAGAAGAGGGCCTTGAAGACAATGAAAGGCTTGAATTCATAGGAGATGCTGTTTTAAATCTTTGTGTTTCTCTTATGCTTTATAAAAAATTCCCTACTGATAGAGAGGGAGATTTAACCA
>JBKBRL010000046.1:0-6737 GCA_046292115.1 Caldimicrobium sp. | reverse complement strand
CCGCAGAATTGGTAGCCGCAACCTTCAGGGTGCGTGGATTTATGTCATTTCTCTCGCAGGCTAAAGCCTGCGGCTACCAGCTCTTTCGCAGACTGAAGCCTGCGACTACCATCATAATAAGGAAATAAGGAGATAAGGCAAATTTCGTTTTTTGGAACTAAAATCTAAAAACTAAAAAAGGGATTAAAAAGAGTACTTTGTTTTAAAAAAACCTATTTCAAAATTGAAATGGGAAGTTTATAATCTACCCCTAAGGTTTTTTTAGTTATTTTTGGACCGATAGGGGCTTGTCTTCTTTTAAACTCTGCCGTTGTAAGCATTCTCATAACTTTTTTAACAACCTCTTCCTGAAATCCTTTGGCTATGATTTCTTCAGGAGTTAACTCCTCTTCTAAATGCAAATAAAGTATTTTGTCTAATATTTCGTAAGGTGGCAGGTCATCTTCATCCTTTTGGCCTGGCTTTAATTCTGCAGAGGGTGGTTTGGTAAAAAGACGCTCAGGGAAAACAGTCCTTAGGGTATTCCTATATCTGGCAAGTTTGTATACCCAGGTTTTATAAATGTCTTTCAAAGGAGCAAATCCTCCTGCAATATCTCCATATAAGGTCCCATAGCCTGTTGCTGCCTCACTTTTATTAGAGGTGTTAAGTACTAAGTAATCCTCTTTATTTGATAGGTAAAAAAGTAGATTTGCTCTTATACGAGCCTGTAAATTTTCATCTGCCACTGTAAAGTCATTATATCCCAAGTTTTCCTTTATTTCCTCCCTATATACATTAAAAATCTTATTAATGGGAACTTCAATAAGCTTTAGTCCTAAGTTATACGCTACTTCTTTGGCATCTTCATAGGATTCTCTTGAGGTAAACTCGCTTGGCATAAAAAGGGCAATCACTCTATCACTTCCAAGGGCATCTGTGGCTAAAGCTGCAACCAAAGCAGAATCTATACCTCCTGATAGCCCGAGTACCACCCCTTTAAAATTACTCTTCACCACATAATCCCTAATTGCACATTTTAAGGCTTCATAGATTTCTGCCTCCTCCTGCAAAGAATCCTCTTTTTTGCCGAAAAACCTTGGCACTTCTTTCTCTAAAGGCAAGAAAATTTCTTTAAAGGGAACTTGGTAGCCTTTAGCAGAAGGTAGTTCATCATGTTTACACACTTCATTTTGCAGAGGTAATGTAACTGCTATATCGTCTTCTACAAAAGCCTTTGCCTGTGCTAAAATTTCTCCATCTGGGCTGATAATTAAGGATCTACCTTCAAAAATAAATTCTTCTTGCAAGCCAGCTAAATTTGTATAGACAAGATATGCCCTTAGCTCTTTTGCCTTTTCTTTGAGAAAAGTGCATATCTTTACAAATCTACCATATTCATAGGGCAAGGCACTTAGCACTATTAAAAAATTTACCTTTAGTGCTTTATATAAACTAACTTCCTCAGAAGTGGTCAAAATTTCTTCTAAAGAAGTAACTGCAAAGCAAAATATTCCGGATTTCATTAGTGTAATTTCTTTTGTTGAGGCTTGAGGCACAGAATGACACAATAAGAGGCCCTCTTTTCTTGCTGTAAAATATTCGCCCCTGTATAAAGCTAAGGCGCACCTATTGAGGTTATCTTGGCTTAATACCGGAGAGCCAAAGATTAAAAGAAAATTAGCCGCTTTTGTTTCCTCTCCTAATTTTTTTAAGTAGGTGTTAGTTTTAAGAAAATAATCTTTTCTATGTAACAAATCCCTAACAGGAGCTCCCGTTAATGCATAATCGGGGCAAACAATAATGTGATGTTTATCCCCTTGAGATTTCACTTTTTCTAAGATTGTAACAAAATTTTCCTCTAAAGCTCCTAACTTGGGATTTAACTGAAGAAGATATAGATTAAGGTCCATAAGAAACTAAAAAATAGTACTTGTAAATTTAATACGCATAGAGTTTTCCGTAGGGTCTATGGGTAACAGGAATGACTTTAACAAAATCTTCCTTTAGAATTTCAGAGAGATTAAGGTTGAAATCTTGTGCATATTCTTCTAATAAATTTTCTAATAATTTTTCATCTTCAGGCTCTAAAGGAAGAGGCTTTAAGCCAAGTCCTAACTGAGATTCCTTTACTTTTCCTCTAAGATAAATTTTTCCGCCGTGCATTCCTGTGCCCAGAAATAGTCCAACTAATGGCCGTTCAGGATAGATACTATGCATACCTAAAACAACAATTATTCCACCTGCCATATATTCTCCCAAAAAATCGCCAGCCTTTCCTCCTATGATAATGACAGGGACCTTTTCTTGATAGGCTTTCATATGGATTCCAACTCTGTACCCCACATCTCCATAGACATGGATTTTTCCACCTCTCATGGCATATCCGATAACATCACCTGCCATACCATGAATGATAATCTTTCCATCGTCCATTGTATTTCCTGCTCCGTCTTGGACATTTCCAAAAACTTGAATTTTTGGGCCCCTCATAAAGGCACCTAAGTCAAGGCCCGGTGTACCATATATTTTAGCTGAAATGGAAGCTGAAACCCCAGCAAAAAGATATCTATGTCCATTTACACCTTTTAAAATAAACTCATTTTCACCTCTATTAATCCCATCTCTTATGATCTTATTAACGAGGGAATAAGGATAGAGGGATGTATCCAATTCTAAGGGCATCCTCGGTAACCTCCTTTGGTCTTACCTTAAGGTAACTTTTTTGATTGGGAATGGAATTTTCTTCCATTTCAATTATTACTGGTTCACCAGCTTTAGGAGCCCAAACCCTATCAGGGTCCGGACAAATTGCTCTTATAGCTGCCTCTTCAGAGGCAATAAAATATAGATCACCTTTATTTGCTGCAACAAGGGGTCTTAGCTTTACTCTGTCGTTAAGTCCTACTAAGCCACCATTATATGCGAAAAGAATAGCAAAGGGGCCATTAAGTAGAGCTCCACCATATAATATTCTTAAAGCCTTATAGAGTTCTCTTTCCTCTTCCTCCATTTCATCAATTTCAATCCAAAAAGGTGGTGCCATAACTTTACAGGCAAGTTCTAATGGTAGACCATGTCTTCTAATAAGTAAATCCAAGATATAAGCTACCACCTCAGTATCAGTAAGAAGGGTGCATTTATACCCGAAAAGTTCCAGATATCTTCTATTGGTGCCGTAGCTTGAAATTTCTCCGTTATGCACTATGGCCCAGTCTAATAGGGTAAAAGGATGAGCTCCACCCCACCAACCAGGAGTATTAGTAGGAAAGCGGTTATGAGCTATCCATATATAGGCTTTATATTCATCTATTCTAAAAAATTCAGCTATCTCATCAGGAAAGCCCACTCCCTTAAAAACACCCATATTTTTTCCTGAAGAAATTACATAGGCTCCATTTATCTTTTCGTTTATCTCCATAACTAATTGCACAATAATATCGTCTTCAACCTGTGTTAAATCTTTTCCTGGATGTATTTCTTCCTCATTTATGCGAGGTTTTACAAAAAATCTCCTAAAAAAGGGAGGATTTTTTATGGTTGAAACTTTTTTTGTAGGTATCGCTTCGTTATATATCAAATAAGTCCTTGATTGTAATAATTCTTCCACATCCTTTAAAGCTTTTTTTGAGTCTGCCATTACATGGAGGGCATAATTATCTTTAAATTCTGGGTAAATGCCATAGGCAGCAAAACCAGCTCCTAAACCGTTTCCTCTCTCGTATTGACAGGTTATAGATTTTATAATTTCCTCACCGGGTATTAATTCACCTTTTTTGTGAATTATGCCAGAAATCCCACAGCCTGAAATTTCTTTAGCTTTTAGCGTAATGTTCCACATCCCCTTTACTCCCCTGCGTGTTTTACTTCTAATATTTCCATTTCTTCTTTAGTTAGTCCAACAGCTCTCAATTTGTCTCTATTACCTTTTAAGCTTTCAATGGAATTAAGACCCATAGCACCAAGCATTTCTTTTATTTCATGGGCCCAGCCTTTAATTAAATTATAAACTTTCTCATAAACTACCTCTGGGGGTAATCTTTTAATCAATTCTGGTTGATTTGTTGCAATACCCCAGGGGCATTTACCTGTATAACACTTCTGACACATGGTACAGCCAACGGCAATTAAAAGAGGGGTACCAATTGCTACTGCATCAGCTCCTAAAGCAATGGCCTTAACCACATCGGCACTGCATCTAATTCCTCCCGAGGCAATAATAGTTGTTCTATGGCGAATACCTTCTTGCCTAAGCCGTTTATCTACAGCAGAGATGGCAAGTTCAATAGGTATACCGATATAATCTCTAAACATAACTGGGGCAGCACCTGTTCCACCTTTTAGTCCATCAATTACAACAGCATCAGCCCCTGCTCTAACAACTCCTGAAGCAATGGCAGCCACATTATGCACAGCAGCAATTTTAACAAATACGAATTTTTTATATTCCGTTGCCTCTTTTAGAGCAAAAATTAAACCCCTCAAATCCTCAATGGAATAAATGTCGTGATGGGGTGCTGGAGAAAGTGCATCGGAGCCCACAGGGATCATTCTGGTTTTTGATATTTCTTCTGTGACCTTTTCACCAGGAAGATGACCTCCTATTCCTGGCTTTGCCCCTTGTCCAATTTTTATCTCAATAGCAACTCCAGCATTTAAATAATCAATATGCAACCCAAATCTTCCAGAAGCACATTGGACTATGGTATTTGAGCCATATTCATACAAAGAGGCGTGCAAGCCTCCTTCTCCAGTGTTATATAGAGTGCCAAGATCCCTTGCTGCCTTTGCCATTCCTTGATGGACATGTAAGCTAATGGCACCATAAGACATACCAGCAAATATTATTGGCACCTCTATTTGTATCATAGGAGGAAGGGCTTTTTTTAATCTAAATTTGCCCTCCCTTTCTTCAATTTCTAAAGTCTCTGGTTTTGGTCCAAGAAAGGTTCTTAATTCCATAGGTTCCCTTAGAGGGTCAATAGGTGGATTGGTCACTTGACAGGCATCCATCACTAAATGGTCAAAATAATTTTTAAAAGGGAGGGTGCACCCCGTGGCAGAGAGAAGCACACCCCCTTGGTCAGCCTGTTTATATATATTTTTTATGAACCATGGTGTCCAAAGAGCATGTTCTCTAAATTGGGAGGGATGTCTCCTAATAATTATTGCATTGGTCGGGCACATAGCTTCACATCTATGACACCCCACACACTTAACATGGTCCTCTCTAAGCGTTTTCTTCTTTTCATCCCAAAGATGTGCCTCGTAGGTACATTCTTTTATGCACCGCTTACATTTAATACACTTTTCCCAAATCCTCTCAATGTAAAAGTCTGGATAATAGCTTGAAAACATTGGCATAGACTATGCTCCCCTTTTGCCTCCTTCAAATTTTAAAGGATAGGTAAATATTTATTAAGCTCGTACTCAGTCACTCTAATCCTATAGTCATCCCATTCTAATTTTTTATTGATTATAAGTTGCTCAAAGATATGATCTCCAAGAGCCTCTCTCAAAACTTCTGATTTCTCTGCATACTCAATAGCCTCGATGAGACTGCCGGGTAACTCTTCGATACCCAATTTTTCCCTATCACTTGCGCACATATGATAAACATCTTGCTCCACAGGATCAGGAAGAGGATACTTTCTCTCAATTCCTTTAAGGCCTGCAGTGAGCATAGCTGCAAAGGCTAAGTAAGGATTGCAGGCAGGGTCGGGGGAACGTAATTCAATTCTTGTAGCTTTTTCTTTTCCGGGTTTGTACATAGGAACTCTAATTAAAGCAGAACGATTTCTTCTAGCCCAACAAATATAAACAGGTGCCTCATAACCCGGAACTAATCTTTTATAAGAATTTACCCACTGATTGAGCACCAAGGTTATTTCCTTTATGTGAGTCAATAAACCTGCAGTGTAATGCTTGGCAACATCAGAAAGATGGTAAGGATCCTTTTCATCAAAAAAAGCATTTTTCTCGCCGATGAACAGAGATTGATGCACGTGCATTCCACTTCCATTTTTCCCAAAAAGGGGTTTTGGCATAAAGGTAGCATAAACTCCGTATTTTCTTGCAATCTCTTTAACGGTAACCTTATAGGTCATAACCATATCCGCCATCTCTAAAGCATCGGCATACCTTAAATCAATTTCGTGTTGAGAAGGTGCTACTTCATGGTGAGAATATTCTACTCTTATACCCATAGATTCTAAGGCTAAGATAGTATCCCTTCTTAAATCCTCTGCGGCATCTAAGGGGTAATCAAAATATCCACCCTCGTCTAAAACCTCTGGACATTTGTCTGATTTAAAATAAAAAAACTCAAGCTCAGGACCCACATAGAAATGAGTAAAACCCATTGTCCTCATTTTGTCAAGAGCTCTCTTTAAGATATACCTTGAATCTCCAAGGTAGGGTGTGCCATCTGGATTGTATATATCACAAAACATACGGGCAACAGCTTTTTCCTTGGGTCTCCAAGGTAAAAGAGTAAAAGTTGTTGGATCTGGAATAGCTAACATGTCAGATTCTTCAATCCTTGCAAAACCCTTAATGGAAGAACCATCAAACCCCATTCCCTCTGAAAAGGCCCCTTCAAGTTCATCAACATGAATGGCAAAACTTTTTAACTGTCCCAATACATCAACAAACCATAACCGCACAAATCGAACATCGTACTTCTTCACCAACTCCAAAACATCTTTCGCATCTCTCGGTTTTTCCATCATATTAACCCTCCTTTATTTTAAAATTAT
>JBKBRL010000045.1:0-6780 GCA_046292115.1 Caldimicrobium sp. | reverse complement strand
AACCTTCCCTTTCCGACTTAACCACAAATGCCTTTGCATTAATGTTTTGCGGCAGGGAAATTTCCCCTGCAAAAACAAATGATGGAATCAGTAGGAAAATTAAAAACCACCGAAATTGTCTCATATTTGTCCCCTCCCGTTTAATTTTAAATTACAGCTTAAAAAATCATATTATCTCCGCCATAAATGGCCTTTTCTTCATGGGATAACTTCAGATGTGGGAGGTCTAAATCTTTCATCCTTCCAGTTTGTAAGATTGGAACACTTTGTGTCTGACTTTCCAAACCTAAAGGACCCACTTCATCATTTGCTAAACCAAAGGATAGTTTCATTTTTACAGCCTTTTCTTAAAAAAATGATACTATCGCTTCAAATAAAATTATAGTTTTTTTCTTCACACAGTCATTTTATTTTTTCTCAGTAACTATGCTATAGTGTTTTACACCAGCAAGTCTTACTTCATCTATCACGCTAATGAGGATTCCCACATTGGATTCCCTATCTGCTTTTATACGGATAAGTTCTTGTTCCTTGTCAGACAACCTCTCCTTTAATAGGCTTTGTAATTCACTCAAGTTAACCTTTGTATTCATAAAATATATATCTCCTTCCTTTGTAATATAAATTGTTTTTGTTGTGCCTTCATCTGCAGTACTCGTTTTTGATTCAGGAAGTTTTAGTTTTATGACAGGTTCTTGAATGAGATGAGAGGTCAGCATAAAAAAGAGTAAAAGTAAAAACACCACATCAACAAGGGGTGCTATGTTTATGGGAATATGTTTAAATTGTTTCCTTTCAAATTCCATAATCACATCTCCTTATCTAAAAGCTACTTCTAATCTTTACACCTCATATAGAGACTAAGAGTTATTTCTTTCATTAAAAAAGCGATTTCATCTGCTTTTTTCTCAAGGTAGTGATGTGCTACATGTAAGGGGATGGCAACAAGAAGACCTGCTGCTGTCGTGATAAGTGCTTCCCATATACCTCCCGCTAACAGAGAAGGGCTAACACTTGAGCTTTCAGCTATTACCATAAACGCTTTAATCATACCTGCGACAGTTCCTGTTAAGCCCAAAAGGGGAGCAATAGTAGTAATTAAACCAAGCCAGCTTAGACCCTGCTCCAACTTTCTTACTTGTCGAGTTCCTATGACTGAAAGCTCCATTTCATTACACCCTTCGTTAATTGCCTCCAGAATAGGCTTCATTATGGCTGGCTCTCTTTTTAAAATTTCTTCTAATGGATGATCAATCTCCTTCATAATGATCCTGTATTGAAGCATCTTGTTTATGAAAATTGCCACTCCTATGATAGAACATAAAGCTATGGGATACATTAAAATTCCGCCCTTAAGAAAAAATTCTATCATTGGTCCCTCCTTAAAGTAAATCTAATAGTCAATAATGCTTTGGACATTACTGGTTTCCCATTCTTATAAGCAGGAATAAAAGTAGATTTTTTCACAGCTTCAATTGCAGCCTCTGTAAAGCCATAGCCAGCCCCTTCTAAAACCTCGATATTGAGAAGCTTTCCATTCTCATCTATGGTCAGCTTCAATTTCACAATACCCTCTTTTCCAAGTCGCCGAGCAATTAGCGGATACTGAGGAATCTCCCGATGTAAAAACCTTGGCCCTTGTGCAGAACCAAACTCCACTTCCTCTATTATGCGTCTTTCTCCTTTTTCCTCACCTCTTGGCAACCCAATTGCGGCTACATTAGAGGATGAAGTATTTGCAGGGCTTGTTGCTTGCGCATGCTTTGGCTCAACTAAAATTTTTCCCTCCTCTTTCTCTTTAATTTCAACAGGTTCGATAAATTTAGACTCAGAAGGTTCTTTTTCTTCTTTCTTTACTTCCAATTGAGATTGAAGCTTTTGTTCCTCTAATTTTTGAGTGAGCATTGGCTTATCAACTACTTTCTTTTCCTCTAAATTTTTTTTTACTTCTCTCTTCTCCTCAATTTTTGAAGTATGCGGAATAGGCCTTTCATCTAATATATAAATCTCTATTTCTTCATTAGAAAAATTCTTTACCGAAAATGTAAATGGTATCGCAAGCACTACTCCATGAATTAAAAGAGATATAAATATGGAAAGCTTCCTAAAGTCCTTTCCCATAAGCATTCTTAGCTAATTTTTATAAATGTTAGTATTACTTTTTTTAAACAAGTAATACCATCTCTTATTTCACAAGAAAAAATACTTTTTTTCACAAACAATTTTTTTAAATCTTATAATTGAGTAGGTGGGTGTTACGAGTGGTTTCATTTGGGTTTTCGCAAACCAAGAGTAATTAGAGTTACAAAGGCAAGAAAGAAGATTATATAGAGATAGGGTATAGGGGCAGAGGAAGCTCCTTTTGATAAATTAATAGTCTCCATTTCATAACCCTCTACTATTTTACCTTTTATATCTGGGGCTAAAGATTTAGATAGAGGCTTATTTGCAGGGTTTTGTTTTTCAGCTTTTATTTCTTTTTCCTTAACACTTTTAAGTGCAGAGAGAAAATCTCTTACATAACTTTCTAATCCAGGGACAGAGATAAGAACATTTGCAGTAAATTTAGTAAGTAGAGGATTATTGCAGGTATGGTCGCAGCAGGCAAGGCCAACTTCTTTAACACTTTCTGCATATTCTTTTGCCAAGGTTTCAACTACCTCTTTATTTGGTTTCCAGTAGCCTTTCCTTATTGTCTCAAGCATTCTTGCTACCATTGATTGATAAGCCCACATATTCTTTGCTTGTCTAAACATCTCTTTTATTCCAAGGCCATATTTATCAAGCACATAAGTTTCATACATTTCATTCCATTTTGCGAAATCTATTGCTTCAGGAACTGTCACCTGCCATCCCCAAAGATGTTCAACCACTTTATCTATAAAACGAGCTCCCGCATATTTTTCCTTCATCATAGCTTTTATCCATTCGGGGTTAAGATACCTTGACCTCATCTCGCGCCCCATAAATTTCTCTAAGGTTTCTTGGATTGGCTTTTTAGGGTTTGTGAGATTAGTTATATAAATCTCAGGAGTTTTTCCATCTATAGCACGAACTGCCATTGCCATTCCTCCAAGATATTGAAAATAGTCATCATTATCTAAAGTCGCATAAACATTTCCAGATATGCTATGAAGAACTATTTTGGAGCCAGAAAGAGCTCTTTTAAAAACATATAAACTTAAATCCTCTTTTCCCTCAAGGCCTATATCTGAGCTTAAAACTTTATCTCCCCAAAAACCTTGTCCATAAAGATGGCTTTCTCTCATAAAATAGACATCTATTACTTGTTTTTCCGTCTCCCAAGTATTTGACATAGGTATTACTTTATCTAAGTTTGTTCCATATGCTCCAGGGGGCGCGCTAAAAATTCTCACCGTGGCAAGGCGTTCAGCCAACTCCTCTTTAACCCCTTTCTCTATAAGCCTTTTTTTTACCTCAAGCACATTCCTTCTCACATAGTTATCCTCTTCTTCTTGTTCTTTAGCCATACCTACAGCTTTGTCTATTAGTGCGGCAAGATTAGGAAACATATCTCTATAAAGCCCTGAAATCACTATAGCCACATCAATACGAGGTCTCTGCAATATATCCTTAGGAATAATCTCTACTCCCTCAACTCTGCCCCGCTCATCCCATTTGGGTTTAACTCCCAAAAGATACATAATTTGTGATTCCATAACTCCCTCATGTCTAATGGTTTCAGTTGCCCAGAGGGTAAATGAAAGTTTATCAGGATATTTCCCATGTCTTTTCTTATAGTCTTCAATTAGTTCTGTAGCCAACTTTGCACCCATTTCATAGGTAGTTTTAGAAGGTATTTTTGTTGGATCAAAGGAATAAAAATTTTTCCCAGTAGGTAGGGCATCGGGATTTCTAACAGGATCGTTGCCCTGACCTGCGGGAACATATCTACCACTAAGTGCTGCTATAAAGGAGTCAAGCTCCCTTTGAGCGGAAATTCTTATACGCTCCTCATATTCTAAAAGCTTCTTCTCCCTCTCTTCTTCCGAAAGGTTCTTCTCTAACGAAAGCATTGCCTCTGCAGTGGTTCTTATATATTTCTCTTCTGGAACTCTCCCAAAAATATGCAAGCCAAAAGGGGTTATCTTTTCTGATATCTCTAAAAGATAGTCGGCAAGTTCCTCGATTTCCTCTTTTGTCTTAATTTCCTTTAACTTCAAATCGGTTAGAATTCCCATCTTTTTTGCTAACTCATTTATCTCTCTTAATTTTGCCTCTGCAAGAGGAGGGCTTTTTTCCTCAGCTAATTCATATTCACTAATCAGCCCCGACAATTCTCTTAACTCTTTATTTAATGTAGCCTTGTCAAAGGGTGGGGTCAGATGGTCAATTATTACTGCCATGCCCCGTCTTTTAGCTTGGGTCCCCTCACCAACATCATCAACTATATAGGGATAGATATTGGGCAAATCAGAGATCAATACTTCTGGAGGATCTATTTCTGTAAACCCGACCTCTTTTCCTGATAACCACTCATGGGTCCCATGTTTACCAATGTGAGCAATAGCATCTGCTTTGAATTCATTTTTTAGCCATAAATAAAAGGCTATATACTGATGATGAGGCGCTAAAGTTATATTATGATATAACTTTACTGGGTCCTGTTCCCATCCTCTTGAAGGTTGAGGAGTAAATACTATATTTCCATATTGTACACCAGGTAAAATAATATATTTTTTGCCATCTGGACCTTTCCAAGTCATAATTTTACTTTCTTCCGGGTCTCCCCAATCTTTTATAACTTCCTTTTTAAATCCCTCAGGCAAAGCTTCAAACCATTCTTTATAAGTCTTAAGAGGGATTAAAACTGCCCTTCCAGATCGGGCAAGCTTATCTATTTCTCCACCAGCCCAATTTCCAATATTTCTGCCATAGTTAAGCACATCCTCAAAAAGCATCTCTTTAGTTAATGCTTCCTCAACCTTATAACCTTCTCTTTTCAATCTTTCATAAATTTCCCATAGACTCTCAGGAAGCACATTTAAATAGGAAGCCCCTATATTTTGCTTTCCTGGTGGATAATTGTAATAAATAATAGCAATTCTTTTCTCGTTATTAGGTTTATCCTGCAAATTTATCCATGCCTTAACCCTTTCAGTAAGCCTTTTCACCCTCTCAGGAATGGGTCTTTCTTCTACATATTCAAGACCTGTCTCTTCATCAACAACTTTCTCTTTTGATGCTAATACCGTTGGCTGTATTATGCCACCTAATTCAGGAAGAGCAATTTGCCAAGATCTCTCAAAAATATCAAGTCCTACAGGTGATTTCATCCATTCTGTATATGATTGAGAATAAAGCGTTATGGCATTAATTACAGGGACTCCAAGCTTACTGAGAATAGGTATAGCTACCTTCGGGTTTAATCCAACCTTCAAGGCTAAACCTACTACCGCTCTAACCCTCGCACCACCCTTTTCATCAAAGAAAAACCTCTCTATGGCTCTTTCACTTGGAAATCCATAGACAGCAAGCACTCCAAAGCCTTCTTCTTCCAAAGACTCAATAATAGCATCTATGGGCGATGTTTGTCCTGATTCGTAATAACTTTTATAGAACACCAGTCCTATTAAAGGCTTTTTGAAATATTCGTCCCCTTTAAATCTCGCATATTCCTCAAAATTTTCAAAAATTTTTTTAGATTTGTAATCATAAATAGCAAAATCAGGGGTTTTTATCGGCTCTTTTACCTCCAGCCCAAACCCAAAATCTTTATTGAGGCAATAATAAAGTAAATTTTTTAAATTCTCCATACCTCCTTGTCTATAATACTCATCTATCTTTGAATCATAGAGTATCCCCATATTTTTCATTTCCTCATTATATGAGCCAGATGCAAGCACTGCATAAATCTTTGCTCCTCTCTTAAGGGCTCCTCTTAGTTCACTCTCTAATTCATTTACTAATTTTCTATCCATCACCTCAAGGATGATCAAATCAGATTCCAGTAAAAAGGAGAGGTCTCTTTGCTTTACCCCTTTTCGTGGGTAAATTTTAATCTCTAAGGGCAGGGCTTTTAGCTCCTCCACGCCCGTTATCAGATTTACCAAGGCTTTACTCCGAGTATCACCTACAACAAAACTTATCTTAATATTTTTTCCGTGGAGATTTACTGCCACAAAAAACAAGAGAAATCCCACACAAATAAAGCTTAAAAGTGAGTTTATTGCTATAAATTTAATTCTTTTAAGTTTCTCTATTAACTTAGTCAGGCACATAGATAATTCTCCCGTCTTTTAATTGATAGGCAGTCCCAAGTCTAATTCCTTCTCCCCGTAATCTTTGGTCGGTTACCTTTTGGACCTTTATTTCCTTTCCTTTTTTAGTAATTATTTCTATTTTTCCATCTGCACTCTTTTTCATAATTGTTAGTTCTGACTTGGGATTGAGCAAATCAAGTAAGTTATAAGCCATTGTAAGAGCAATCATTAAACTTACAATAAAAACCACGCTTGCATCAAAGAGATTGGCAACACCTACTATAGGATCTTCAAGGGGCCGTTCATATCTTTCAAATCTCTTTCTTCTCTTAAAAAATCTAAACTGCCCCATTCTCATCCTCCACAATATATTCTTCTGTCCTTTCTTTTCTTTTGCGCCAAAATTTTTCTGTCCAATATTCCATTTCTCGCATATCCTCCCTTACCCATCTCTCTTTTATCATAGACATTAAATATGCCAAAACCCCACAGCTTAGCCCCACAACGGTGGTAGTAAAAGCTGTTACCATATTACTTGCCATCTTTGGAATATCTC
>JBKBRL010000044.1:0-6886 GCA_046292115.1 Caldimicrobium sp. | reverse complement strand
AGATTTATATGTTGAAACACCTCTATCAACCCTTCTTGTGTAAAATTTTGAGAAGGTTTAAAATCAGCTAAAAGTCCTCTATTTAAAAGGGCCTTTTCTGTAGAAGGACCAATGACCGCAATTTTCACATTTCCTAATACCCTCAAATCTAAACCCAATTTGAATAGTGCTTCAAAAAAATATTTTATGCCATTTTCAGAAGTAAAAATCAAATAATCGTAGGAAGAAATACTTTTGAGAAATCCTTGGGTCTCTTCTGTAAAGATTGGTCTAATTTCAATGGTAGGAATTTCTATAATCTCTGCTCCCAATTCAAACAAAGCTTGAGATAATTTACTGGCTTGTTCCCTTGTGCGTGTAACAAGAATTTTTTTTCCAAATAGGGGCTTCTTTTCATACCAATTAAAGTCCCTTCTCAATTTAACCACATCACCTACTACAATGATTGCTGGTGCTGTAAGCCCTGCCTTTTTCACCTCTTCTACAATGTTTTCAAGGGTTCCCATAACTGTTCTTTGTTTAGGTGTTGTTCCCCATTGTATGACTGCACAGGGCGTCTGTGAATTTTTTCCAGCTTTAATTAATTTTTCTATAATATATGGTAAATTTTTCACACCCATTAGGAACACTAAAGTTCCAATTTTAGCTAAAGCTGAAAAATTTATTTTACTCTCTTCTTTATCTTCTGCTTCATGACCAGTGATTATAGCTAAGGTGGAAGTATAATTTCTATGAGTCACCGGGATCCCTGCATAAGCAGGAACTGCTATAGCTGAGGTTATGCCTGGAACAACCTCAAAGGGGATCCCCTCCTCTACCAAAGCCTCGATCTCCTCACCACCTCTTCCAAATAAAAAGGGATCTCCTCCTTTTAATCTAACAACCTTTTTTCCTTCTTTAGCTTTAGTCACTAATAATTTATTAATTTCTTCTTGGGGAAGGGTATGGGCACCCCCTTTTTTTCCAACATAGATAAATTCGCAATCCTTGGGACAAAATTCAAGTAATTTAGGATTGGCAAGATAATCATAAACAACTGTATCTGCTGTTTCCAATAATTCTTTGCCTTTAAGAGTAAGTAGTCCTGGGTCTCCTGGACCAGCTCCTACTAAATAAACTTTTCCCAGCTTTATCATTTTTCACCCTTATAAAGTTCTTTTAAAATTTGTTCTCCACCTTTGGAAAGTAAACTTTTAGCTAAGGTTTCTCCTAATTTTTCTGCCTCCTCTGGTAATCCTTCCAAAGTGTCTTTGTAAAAGCGTTCTCCCTCAAGATCAGAAATAAATCCAGTAATAACTAATTTTCCATTTACAAAATAAGCTAAAGCTCCTAAAGGGACTTGACAGCCTCCCTCTACAGTTTTTAGAAATCTTCTCTCAGCTTTTATGGTGAGGGCTGTTTTTTCAGAATGAAGAACTTGCAAAATATTTTTTACGTTCCAGTCCCCATTTCTTATTTCTATTCCTAAAGCTCCTTGACCTACTGCAGGAATCATTTCATTTAATGAAAACCGTTCGTAATCAATTTTTAAACCAAGCCTTTTAAGTCCTGCTTCTGCTAAAATAATACCATCAAATTGCCCCTCTTGATATTTTCTTAAACGCGTGTCAACATTTCCTCGGAGAGGATAAATCTTCAAATCTTTTCTTAATCTCTTGATTTGTGATAATCTTCTCAAACTACTGGTTCCAATTTTTGCCCCACTTTCCAAGGAGTAAATATCTTTGCAGGAGGATATCCATACATCAAAGGGAGATTCTCTTTCTGGGATAATGGAGACTTCAAGACCATGGGGTATAAGAGAGGGAACATCTTTCATACTATGCACAGCAAAATCAATTTCCCCTTTTAGCAAAGCTTCTTCTATTTCTTTGACAAAAAGCCCTTTACCTCCAATTTTGCTTAGAGGGGTATCTAAAATTTTATCACCTGTGGTTTTAATAATAACTTTCTCTACCTCAAGTGAGGGATAATGTTTTTTAAGTTCCTTAATTACCCATTCAGTTTGAGCTAATGCTAATTTACTACCTCTTGTGCCAACTCTTAAAAACACTTTTAAGCCTCTTTGAATTATTTGCAACTACTACAGGACCCACCACTACAAGAACCACAAGCTGAACCACTTGAGGAAACAAATTTACTACCACTCTTAAAGGCAACTTGTGATACCACTTTATTTACCTTTGAGCTTTTGCATTTTTTACAGTGAACTCCCCCTATTTGACCACTTAAAACAAGCTCTTCAAAAATTTCTCCGCATTCCTCACATTGGAATTCATAAATTGGCATTTTTTTCTCCCCTCCCTTATGGAATTGTTTTCTTTTAAAAAAAATCTTCCAAAAAGTCCCTTTTAATAGATATACTATTGTTAGCTAAAATTCGTTAATTTTCTCCGCATAGGCGAAGTTCTAAAGTGGTATGTACTATATTATCAAACTTTTTTAAGATGTTTTCATAATAGTCCAAGCTTAGTTTTTTATTAGTTTCTATTCCCAAGATACATGCATAACTATCTCGTCCCACTCTCAGGAGATGTATATCGTAAACCTTGCTATTGCCATCTTTTTCTATTTCTTTTATTATTTTTTCACCAATGGGGTTCAAACCCTCTTTATCCAGCAAAAGGGGTGTAGTTTCCTTTACAAGCCTATAAGACCATTTAGCTATAACAAAAAAGCCTGCTAAACCCATAAAGGGGTCCATAAACCACCAACCTAAAACCTTACCTGCCAAAAGACCAGCTATAGCTAAAAGGGAAGTAAGGGCATCTGCCAAGACATGTAAATACGCTCCTAAAAGGTTGAGGTCATGTTTATGTTCTGCACCATGAAGTATGAAAGCACTTAAAAGATTTACCAAAAGTCCTATAAAAGCCACAAAGAGAGCCTCTTCATACTTTATTTCTCCTCCATAGAGAAGTTTAGATAGGGCTTCAACGAGTATTAAAAGGGATACAAAGAAAAGTAAAAGTCCGCTACTATAGGCTCCCAAAACTTCCATCTTCCAAGTCCCAAAGGTAAAGCTTTTATCCTTGGCAGACCTTTTAGCAAGATAATAAGCTAAATAGGCAATAATAAAAGCAAGCGCATGAGTAGACATATGGATACCATCTGCAAGCAGGGCAACGGAGTTGAAAATATAGCCTGCAATGATTTCAAGAAGCATGGTAACAATAGTAAGGAGGAGAACCACTAAAACCCTTTTTGAGGCTTTGCCTTCTGGAATATAAAAGACGTGTTGGTGCTTACAGACCAAAGGATTCCCCTACCCTTGTCTCTAATTCATCCATAGAATTATATCACAAAAAAAATTTTTTAACAATTCTTTCTTCTTCCCAAAAATAATCTTTCTGTAAGGATTACCTTCTGCAATTCATAGGTTTTCTGAGATTAAGAGGATAAAACCTGGAATAAAAAAGTCAAAAAATATGATACTTGCAAGGATTATAAAGAAAGATTAAATTAGTTAAAATTTTATAATTTCTATGAGGAGGAAGGAATGTCAAAAATTGTTATAGTCCTACACGGAAGTCCAAAAAAAGAAGCAAATAATTGGGATCCCTTCTTAAAAATTTTAGCAGAAACGCTAAAGTTTCCTGAAGAGGATATAAAATTAGCATATTTACAATTTGGTGAGCCTTCCTTAGAGCAAAGATTAGAAGAATTGATTCGAAATGGCAATAAAGAAATTGTAGTACATCCCTTTTTTCTTTCAGAGGGTCTCCATGTAACCAAAGACATCCCCTCTATTATTGAACGGTTTAAAAAGTCCAATCCTGATGTAAAGTTTATTTATACTAAACCTCTTGGATTGCATGAAAAATTAGCCGAAATTGTACAAGAGCGTATAGAAGAAAGCATAAAATTATCAGGTAAAAAAATTGAAGAAAAAAGTTTTGAGATTATTGAGAAAAAAGTCGATCTTTCTTCTTTTTCCTATGAAGAGAAAATGATTCTTAAAAGGGTAATTCATGCCACAGCTGATTTTGAGTATGTAAACACGATGGTTTTCCATAGGGATGCCATACCAAAGGCCCTTACTCTTTTAAGAGAAGGAAGAGATATTTTGGTTGATGTAGAGATGGTTAGAAGCGGGATTAATAAAAAATACGGAAAAAACAGGGTTATCTGTTATCTTTCTGAGGTGGTAGATGATGAATTTGAAGGAACAAGAACTGAAAAGGCTATAGAAGAGGCTTTAAAGAGAGAAAAAAATATTGGAATTATAGCTATTGGGAACTCTCCTACTGCTTTGCTTAAGGTTATTGAATTATATAAAAAGGATACCAAAAATGATTTTGTAGTAATTGGTATGCCTGTGGGTTTTGTTAAAGCTTTAGAAGCAAAAATTTTACTTTCTACTCAAGCCTTCCCCTTTATTACAAATATAAGTAGAAAGGGGGGCACATCGGCTTGTGTAGCAGTAGTTAATGCATTGTTAAAGTTAGCCTATGGGGATAAATAGGATTTTTCTATGATAAAAAGGCTTTACTTAATAGGTATTGGACCAGGTGATTATAAATATCTTACAATGGAGGCTAAAGAGCTTATAGAGAAGCTTTCCCTTTTCTTTGTGCCAGAAAAAGGTGGTACAAAGGAAGATTTAACAAAGATGCGCTTAGAACTTCTCAAGAGAATAAAGGGTGAAAGAAATAACTACAAAGTTATATTTCTTCCTTTTCCAGAAAGAGAGAGAGGTTTAAATTATAGAGAAAAAGTAAAACTTTGGCGAAAGGAAAAGGCTAAAATTTTAAAAAATTTTCTGTTAGAAACCGAGGGAAAAGAAGCTGGTTTTTTAATTTGGGGAGACCCAGCTCTTTATGATGGGCATATAGAAATTATGAAAGAAATAGAAAAGGAAATTCCTCTTAAATGGGATGTAATACCTGGTTTATCTTCTTTTCAAGTGCTCACTGCTAAAAGTAAATTATCTCTTACAGAGGTGGCAACACAAGTTACTTTTCATACACCTCGTACCTTGAGGAAATTAGAAAAAATTGACCATCCTGTAGTTGTATTTTTGGATAACTATGAGACCTTTAAGAAATTTAAAGACTCTGACGGTGATTTACAGATGATCTGGGGAGCCTATGTAGGCACACCCTATGAAATTATCAAAAAGGGTCCTCTAAAAGAGTTAGTCGATGAAATCCTCTCCATAAGGCAAGAATTAAAAATTAAAAAGGGATATATAATGGAAGTTTATATATTAAAATCCAAATCTAATAAAGATAACTCTAAAAAGGATGAAAATTAATCTTTTGGGGATAGGATATAAACCCTTTACAAGTAGCGAAGAAGAAGTTTTAAAAAAAGTTGAGGCAATATTTCTTTTTCCTGCAACCTTAGAAACTTTTAAAAATTATCCACTTTATGAGACAGTTAAGGGAAAAATAAAAATCATAAAAAATATTAAGGAATTTCTTTCAGAAATAGAAAATTATAAAGACAGAGAAGTGGGTTTTTTAGCTACAGGGGACCCCTTGTGTTATGGAATTGGAGAAACCCTTTTAAAAAAATTTCCTAAGGAGACTTTAGTTGTCTATCCAGACCTCTCAACTCCCCAAGTTTTTTGTGCAAGGCTAAAAATACCTTTTTACAAAGTAAGAATTCTCTCTTTTCACGGAAGACCCTTTGACGGATTAAAACTTTTAAGAGAAATCTCTAACCATCCTTATCTTTTCTTGTTTACTGATCCACATAATAGACCTGCAGAAATTTTAAAATTTCTTGAAGAAAACGCTTTCTCTCAAGTAAAAGTTTATGTGGGAGAAAACTTGGGAAGAAGTAATGAGAGGATCTATAGGGGTGTACCAAAAGATTTTATCCATAATAGCTTTGATGAACCTAACTGTATTCTTATTGAAAATCCCTCTTTTGGAAGCGAACTCCTTTTTGGTATTGTAGAAGATGAATTAATTCACAAAGAGGGTTTAATTACTAAGGATGAAATTAGAGCGATAGTGTTGCATAAACTTTTAATACCAAAAAGAGGCGTTTTTTGGGATATTGGCGCAGGTTCAGGCTCAGTTAGTATTGAAGTAGGAAAGTTAAATCCTGAACTACAAATCTATGCCATTGATAAAGATGAGGACCAGATTAAATGCTTGGAGATGAATTTAAAAAAATTTATGGTATCCAATGTGCAGGTAATAAGAGGAGAAGCTCCCGAAGTTTTATATAAACTTTCACATCCTGATAGAATTTTTTTAGGAGGAAGTGGGGGCAAGCTAAAGGAAATTTTAGAATATCTATTATCTCTAAATTCTTGGGAAGTATTGGTAGCGACTTTTGTCTTATGGGAAAATTTAGATTTGGCTTTAAAGATTTTAAAAGCGAGGTTTCATCTTCAAATAAGCCAAGTGCAAGTTAATAAATGGCAGCCATTAGGGCAAAATTATTATTTAAAAGCTCAAAATCCTATTTTTATTCTTCAAGCCAAGAGAAAATCCTCTTTAGAATAGTCCATCCGTATTAACAAATATAAATTTTAAAATTTTTCTACTTACATATAAAAAATAATGAAGGTATCCCCAATATATAGAGCATAAAGTTATTTCTACATATTCCTTTTGACCTTGTTTTTTTGAAACTTCGTTTTATTATAACTTTTAATAAATTTTAAAAAGAATAGGAGGTAAGTTATGTCAATAAGAGCTTATGTATTAATTAATACTCAAATAGGGCAAACGGAAAAAGTAGTAGAACATTTAAGAAAAATTGAAGAAGTAAAACGAATTGATGTGATAATGGGGCCTTATGATATTATTGTGGAAATTGAAGTTCCCAATTACGAAGCCATTTCTAAATTATTATTAGAGAAATTTCAGAGTATTCCAGCCATAAATCATACTATGACTTGTCCTGTGGTGAGTTAAAACTTGGG
>JBKBRL010000043.1:0-6931 GCA_046292115.1 Caldimicrobium sp. | reverse complement strand
TTCAGGAACACACTATTCATGCTCTTATAGGCCCTAATGGTGCAGGAAAGACTACTTTTCTAAATATCATAAATGGACTCTTAAAAGTAGACAAAGGGCATATTTTCTACAAAGGAAAAGATATAACCAATTTTACTCCAGAAAAAAGGGCCATGATGGGGATAGGTAGGACCTTCCAACTTTTAGAGGTCTTTGGAGACTTAACAGTTTTAGAGAATGTTATGGTTGCTCTCTATGCACGGAAACCTTGGAGCATCTTAAAAAGCCTAATATTAGGAAGTTTTTATTTTAAAGAAAAGGAAAATAAAGAACGGGCGATGGAATATTTGAAGATGGTTAATTTGGATAAAAGGGCTGAAGATTTAGCAAAAAGTCTTCCCTTGGGGGAACAAAAACTTTTAGAAATTGCACGGGCATTAGCTTTGGAGCCAAATCTCCTGCTTTTAGATGAACCTGCTGCGGGTTTAAATCATAAGGAAACTAAGCTATTGGGTGAAACTTTAAAAAATTTAAAGGAAAAATTTAAAATTACTATTCTTTTAGTGGAACATGATATGGACTTAGTAATGAATTATAGTGATGTGGTTTCAGTTTTAAATTTTGGTAGCCTTTTAGCAGAAGGTACCCCTCTTGAAATTCAGAAAGATCCACAAGTTATTAAAGCCTATTTAGGAGAAGAAATCTAATGTTAGTGTTAAAAAGTGTTGATGTCTATTATGGTAGTTTTCATATATTGAAGAAGATCACTTTGCACGTGAATGAGGGAGAGATAGTAGCTTTAATTGGAGCAAATGGTGCTGGAAAAACAACTTTACTTAAGGCAATTACTGGTTTAGTTAAAAATTCTTCAGGTGATATAATATTTCAAGGACAAAAAATAGATCATTTAGAACCTTATGAAAGAGTTTCTTTAGGTATATCTTTAGTTCCAGAAGGAAAGCGATTGTTTAAATCCTTAACAGTGGAGGATAATCTGCTCTTGGGTGCTTACTCCTGGTATTCTTATAAGAAGAAAAATGAGGTGAAAAATAAATTGGAGGAGATATATGAACTTTTTAGCTTCCTTAAAGAGCGGAGAAATGATCCTGCAGGAAGACTTTCAGGTGGCCAACAACAAATTTTAGCCATTGCAAGAGCTCTTATGGGAAATCCTAAACTTCTTCTTTTAGATGAACCCTCTATGGGTATAGCACCTAATCTTGTTTTAGAAATCTTTCACCATATAAACCGCTTAAAAAGAGACTATAATCTTAGTATCATCTTAGTGGAGCAAAATGCCCGTCTTGCCCTTAAAATTTCTGATAGAACTTATGTTTTAGAAACAGGAAAAATTATTTATGAAGGTGAAAGTACAAACCTTATGCAAAATCCAGAAATTCAAAGAGCTTATTTGGGGAGAGAATTAGACAGAGAGGTACCTCTAAATGGTTAAAGGAGGTTAAGAGATGCTTGAAAATATAAAACTTCTTCAATTAGAAAGACTTCAAGCTACTTTAAATAGAGTCTTTAAGGAAGTACCCTTTTATCATCGCCTTTTTGAAAGTGTTTCTTTTGCTCCTGAAGATTTTTCAGCACTTGAAGATATAAAAAAAATACCTTTTACTACTAAGGAACATTTAAGAGAGAATTATCCATATAATTTTTTTGCAGTACCTCTTAGAGAAGTTGTTAGAATAGCTGCTACAGCAGGAACAACAGGCATTCCTATCGTTGTAGGATACACCAAAAAGGATCTTCAAAGTTTAAGAGAAATATCTGCTAACGCTCTTAAATATTTTGAGATTTATAAAGAAGATGTGATTCAAATTACCTTTCATTCAGGAATTTTTTCCTCAGCCTTTGGTTTACAAAGCGGTGCCGAGGCAATAGGAGCTTCAGTTATTCCAGTTAACTTTGAAGACCCTTATAAACAGTTAAGAATCTTACAGGATTATCGAACTACAGTTTTGGTCTGCACACCCTCTTATGCTCTTTGGTTAGCTGAAATCCTTCCTCAAACAGAAATAAATGTAAATTCCCTCTTTTTGAAAAAGATTATACTTTGTGGAGAACCTTTTACTGAGGCGCAAAGAAAAATTATTGAGCAAGTTTTTAAAGTTAAAGTCCATAATCTATATAGCAACGTAGAGGTCTTTGGCCCTGGAATTGCTTATGAGTGCCCTTACGGAAGGTTGCATTTTCAAGAGGAATATTTTTTAGTTGAGGTAATAAATTTTGAAACCTTAGAGGAAGTAAAAGTGGGAGAGAAAGGGGAATTAGTTATTACTACATTAAATAAAGAGGCCTTTCCTTTGATACGATTTCGCACGGGAGATGTGGTAATTTTAAAGGATAGAAAATGCCCCTGTGGTAGTTTTTATTTTAGTACTTCCTCTATTTTAGGAAGGAAAGATGAAGTAATAATTGTAAGAGGACTAAAATTTACTCCTGATCAAATAGAAAAACTTTTAATAAAAGTTATTGGAGACAAGCCTCTCTATCAAATTCATCTTGAAAAAAAAGCAGGATTGGAGGAGATTGTTATATTAATCTCGTTAAGTGAAAAGTTTTTTTCGGATTCTTACTTAGAACAAACTCAATGGAAAAAACAACTTGAGGAAGAACTTTTTCTTGAGCTATCAATTCCTATTGAAGTTAAATTTGTAGAAAAGGCTTCTCTTGAGAAAAAAAATGGTGAAATTCCTAAAATAATAGATAAGAGGTAATCATGGGATTTATTGTAGAGATGGGGGAACTTTATTTAGCACCAAATTATAAAAGAGAGAAGCTGGCTTTTGTAAGAGGTGAAGGAACGAGACTTTTTACTGAAGATGGTGAAGAGTATTTAGACTTTACCTCAGGAATAGCTGTTTGTAATCTTGGACATTCTCATTCAGAACTAATCAAGGTTTTAGAAGAACAAGCTAAAAAGCTTTGGCATACATCTAATCTTTATTATCTTGAACCACAAGCTAAATTAGCTAAAAGGCTTTCTGAGCTTACTTTTGGTGATAAAGTATTTTTTGCCAATTCAGGAGCAGAAGCTGTGGAGGCTGCTCTTAAACTTGCAAGAAAGTATGCCTACGAGTACTATGGGGAGAAAAAATTTAAGTATATTGCCCTTGAAAATTCCTTTCATGGAAGAACCTACGGTGCCCTATCTGTTACTGGTCAGCCCCAATACTGGGAAGGCTTTAAACCCTTACTTCCTGGGGTGATCTTTATACCCAGAAATGATTTAAAAGCTTTAGAAGAGGCTTTTAGCGAAGAAATCTGTGCTTTAATTTTAGAACCAATCCAGGGTGAAGGAGGAGTTTATCCTCTGACAAAGGAATTTCTTGCTAAAGCTAAAGAATTATGTCTTAAATACAAGGCTCTTTTAATCTTTGATGAGATTCAAACTGGGATAGGTAGAACAGGAACTCTTTTTGCTTATGAAGATTATGAGATCGAACCAGATATTCTCTGTATTTCTAAGGCTTTAGCAAATGGACTACCTCTTTCTGCTCTTATAGCCAAAGAGGAAGTCCTCTCCACCTTTAAACCAGGCTCTCATGCATCTACCTTTGGAGGTAATCCTTTAGCTTGCGCCGTAGCCTTAAAAGTATTGGAAATTGTCTCAGAAAAAACTTTTTTAGAAGAAGTTGCCTTAAAGGGAAAATATATAACCCAGAAAATTTTAAAGATAGATAAAAAAAATCTAATAAAAGAAGTACGAGGTAAAGGGTTATTGTTAGGTATAGAATTTAAAGAGGATGCTCAAAAAATTTACGAACATCTTCTTAAAAAGAAGATTTTAATTACTAAACCTAAACCTAATATTATTCGGTTAACACCACCTTTAATTGTCAATTATCGTGAAATAGATTATTTCCTTGAATCCCTTGCAGAAGTTTTAATTTAAGCCTGGAAAATTTTATTTAAGAAAGTTTTTTTGAATTTAAACAAATATTATATTGAAGGGGAGAGTTAAAAACTCTCCCCAGATGATTTAAGACCTATTGTTTGGGAGGTTCAGTGGTTGTGCTTTCTATTTTCTTTTCTTTTTTGTGTTTTTTGGTTGCCTTTTTGGTAGTTTTTTTCTTTTCATGTTTCATTTCTTGTTTTATCTCCCCTTTTCCTTCTCCAGCAGGGGCAGCTGCTTGTTCAGCAAATACAGGAGAAACTGTCAAACCTAAAACAGCTAAAAGTGTAAATACTTTTTTAAACATAGCTCACCCTCCTTTAATTTTTTTATTATTTGGTTTGCAAATGATTTTATCAAAAAAAAATGCCAGTCTAAATAGAATGTAATTTCTAAGGTTTCATTTAAATGAGGTTAGAAAAAATGACAAAAACGTACTTTTTTTTAACAGAAATGTTTATTAGTTTTTAAGGAAATGTGGGAAAGTGAAAGAGATAATTAAGAAGTTTTTTGAATTGTAGAGACTTGACATTCTAAGAAAAAATATTATATTTCTATATACACAAAGGACGCGGGGTAGAGCAGCCTGGTAGCTCGTCGGGCTCATAACCCGGAGGTCGTGGGTTCAAATCCCACCCCCGCAATTATAATCGCAATCTATATTCTCCTCCTATGAGGTATTTCTGTGCAGGAAATAGAGAGAGTAAAGAAGCAGATTTTAAGAATTCTTGTTCAAAAAAGGGCAACTTTTTGGGATCTAATCAATTATCAAGATTCTCATATTATAACTTTTCTGCAAGCTTTAAAAGAGCTTCTTGAGGAAGGTAAAATTCATTATGAAAAACCCTATTTTGCTATTAATAATATTAGTTTTCCCATAGAGCCCTATCGTGATCCTGGTTGTTTATTTTGTAATCCCTTTAATGTAGATCCCTATTGGAAGGAGCTTTTAAAAAAATTTGAAGAACTCACTAAAAATAGGCCCTTACCAACCAGTGATTTTGATCAAGGATTTATAAGAATGGAAGATACTCTTAAAAGAACAGCTTTTATTTATCAAAGAGGAGATTTAGAGGACACGGAGATTTTTATATTAGGTGATGATGATTTAATATCAATTTCCTTGATGCTTACAGGTTTACCTGAAAGAATAGTGGTTGTGGAGATCGATGAACGGATAAATCGTTTTATTAAAGAAAATGCTGAAAAGATTGGATATAAGACTATTGAGATTTACAATTACAATGTTCTTAATGATTTACCGGAGTTTTTAAAGGGAAGCTTTGATGTATTTATCACAGATCCTGTGGAGACGCAAAAGGGGCTTAAGTTATTTATAGCTCGTTGTATAAGTAGTTTAAAAGGTGTTGGATCTGTTGGTTATATGGGGTTTACTCATAGAGAAGCGTCTTTATTGAAATGGAGAGATTTCCAGAAATTCCTTATTGAGGCAGGATTTGTTCTAACAGATATTTTGAGAGATTTTACAACTTATCCAGAAGAGGATAATTCATGGGAGGACTTTTATAAGACTTATAGAATTATGAAGGAATTTGATTTAGAATTGCCAAATACAGACTGGTACAAATCTTGTTTTTTGAGATTTGAGGTAGTTGAAGGTCCCCATTTACCGAAGATAGATCTACCTAAGGATTTAGAAGAGCTATATTTTGATGAAGAAGCTTGGGCAACTCCATTACCTTCCTATTTAGCAGAGAAAAATTCTAATTAAAGGAGTAGTATTATGGCCTATACGACTTCTGATTTTAGAAGGGGGCTAAAAATAGAATGGGAAGGTAAGCCCTACGAGGTGATAGAATTTCAGCACTCTAAAGTGGCTCAGGGACAAGCTACTGTGAGAACAAAACTTAGAGATCTTTTAACAGGAAGAGTAATAGAAGTAAATTTTCGTTCAGGAGAGAAATTTGAAAAACCAGATTTGCAAGAACGAGAGGTGCAATACTTATATAAAGAAGGAGATAGATATGTATTTATGGATTTAGAAGATTATGATCAAATTTATGTTTCTGAAAAAGACGTTGGTGATTCAGGAAAATTCTTAAGTGAGAACTTACAAGTAAGTATACTCTACTACAAAGGGAAAGTTATTGGTATTGAGCTTCCCAAGGTGGTTGAGCTTAAGGTCATAAAGACTGAACCAGGGGTTAAGGGTGATACTGTTGCTACAGCCACAAAACCCGCTACTTTAGAAACAGGACTAATCATTCAAGTACCTCTATTTATTGAAGAAGGTGACATTGTTAAAGTGGATACAAGAACTGGTGAATATTTAGAGAGGGCAAGTTAATGTTAACTTTAAAAAAACTTCAACTTTTTAAAGAATATCTTGAAAGTGGTGAATTCATAAAAGATTTTGAGAATAGGCCTCCCGATGGTCAAGCAGAAATGTTAGATATGATTGATTTATTGTTTGAAATTTGTCAAATAGCAGATGAAATAATTAGTAAGCATTTTTACCACAAATGGGGAGAGAAGGTTTTAACACACAAAACCTAAAAGTATAGATGCCCTATTTTCTTCGAGCTCGGACTTATTTACAATATTCTCAACTTCTCTTAGAAGATCTTCTTTCTGGGAAAAAAAAGCTTACCTTTAATCATTTAAGAGAGATTTTCTGGCAAACTTTAAAAGCTCTTTATGCTATGACAGAAACTAAAGTTCCTGAAAAGTCACCTACCCCAGCGGAAGTAATTAATAAAATTCTCCCAACTTTAAATGAAAGGGAAAGACAAAAAATTTTGTCTTTAAATGAGATATTTTTTTCAGATAGAACATCAGATATTAATTCAGATATTAATTCAAAAGAATTACGCAAACTTCTTGAAGAGATAATGGAAGTTATGGAATGGGTTAAGGGGTCATTAAAAATATGATTTGTATTGTTGGTTTTTTGGGTTTAAAATAGTATAATATGAATGAAGAAAGAAAGCAAATTTATTTACAAATTCTTGCCTGTCCAAGGTGTAAAGGAGATTTAGAATACAGAGAGTTTAAGAGTTCAAATAATCCTCTTTTAAAAGAAGGCTT
>JBKBRL010000042.1:5747-6965 GCA_046292115.1 Caldimicrobium sp. | reverse complement strand
AATCACAGGTAGCTCCATTTTGCTTTCAGCCTCTTCTATAAACTTTTGAGCAAACTCAGATTCATCTTTATCCTTGCTAACAAAGACATAAGCTATTTTTAAGGGCAAAAAACCACTCTTTATCTCACGAAATACTATTCTTAAAAGTTCAAGAGCAGCCAAATCTCTTGCTGTTGTAAACCATCCTAATTTTTTTATCATTAAATCCTCACCTCCTCTGTAAAATTAAATCCCCAAGGTTTAGGTACAAAATGTTCTAAGTATTCATAAAGCACAAATCTATCCGTCATCCCTGAAAGATAATCTGCAATAAGCCTCTCCTTGCTCTCCTGAGGAAAAATTTCTCTAGCTTTAACCAAATATTCAACTCTCTCAAAATTGTTATAGTAATACTCAAAGAGCGAGAAAAGGACCTTTTTAGCTTTATTAAATTCCTTTCTCACTTTTTCAGAAAAATAAACTTTTTCAAACAAAAAATCTCTAAGTGTATTTAATGCATCAAGTTTTTTCTCTTCCATGAGAATCTTGGTTAGGCCTGTATTTTTACTGGTATAAATTACGCTTTTTATTAATGTATCGATGCGTTTACTATGAGTCTCCCCTAAGGTTTTTATTATGTCTTTAGGGAGAGAGTCGTAATCTATTATACCTGCTCTTATGGCATCATCTAAATCGTGATTCACATAGGCTATCACATCAGAGAACCTTACCACTTGAGCTTCTAAGGTTAAGTCTTCTTCATTTGCGCATTCAATAGGACCTTTCCCCTTCGAATGTTTTAGTATTCCCATTCGTACTTCATAAGTCAAATTAAGTCCCTTTCCTTCCTTTTCTAATTTATCTACTACTCGGAGACTTTGCTCATAATGTCTAAAACCATCAGGCAATATTTCATTAAGTACTTCTTCACCTGCATGCCCAAAAGGGGTATGGCCTAAATCATGTCCTAAGGCAATTGCTTCAGTTAAGGCGACATTTAATCTTAAGGCACCAGCAATGGTTCTTGCAATCTGTGCAACCTCTAAGGTATGGGTAAGTCTCGTTCTGTAGTGATCCCCTCTTGGAGCAAGGAAAACTTGCGTTTTATGTTTCAATCTTCTAAAGGCTTTTGAATGAATTATTCTATCTCGGTCTCTTTCAAAAGCAGTTCTTATATCACACTCTGGTTCTGGAAATAGTCTTCCCTTTGAAAATTTAGATTTTGCTGCTTTTTCTACT
>JBKBRL010000042.1:0-5737 GCA_046292115.1 Caldimicrobium sp. | reverse complement strand
AGTTCCTCAAGCTCCTTCTCTTCTCTAATCGTACTAATTATAAAATCATTTAACATCTTCTACCTTTATCTCAAGCCTTTGAGAAAAATTATTTATAAAGGGCGTACCTATCAAATATTTAAAATCCCCTTTTAACAATTTATTAAAACACAAAGCATAGACCTCCTTTCCTCCCTCTTTTAATAAAAGCTTTGTATGCCTATCCTTTAGATAGAAAAACTCTTTAATCTCAAAATCTTTTAAAAGAAGAAGTGGTGGCTCATGAGCTATTCCATATGGAGGGAGAGTTTGAAGGGCTAAAAAATTTTCTTCCATAAGTAATTCAGAAAGAGTTGTTTCCGTATCCACATAGAGATACTTTTCTTGGCTATTAATTTTTAGAAGTGCCTCATTTGTAAGAAGATATTCTTTAAGGAACTTTAGGTTTTCTTTAGTAATTTGAAAACCAAAGGCTTTTTTGTGTCCCCCTAATTCCAAAAAAAGTTCCCTTTTTGGTAGAAGTAATGTGAGTAAATCCAGCGCCTCTGGACTTCTTCCTGATCCATAACATAGATCCCCTTCATCAGAAATAATTAAAACAGGCTTTCCAAATTTGTTTTTTGCTCTATTAGCTAATAAACCCAAAAGGGCTTTAGGTATATTTTCAAAAATACCTATTAAGATAGGAGAAGAGTTCTCTGTAATAAAGTTACTCTCTATAACTTGCCAAAGCTCAAGTTCAAGATTTTGTCTTTCCTCATAAAGAGCACAGAGTTCTTGCAAATATTTTTCTAACTTTTCTTTATCTTTTTCTGCTAAAAAGTTAAATAATAGTTCAGGCTTACCCATCCTTCCACAGGCATTAAACCTTGGTATGATTTTAAAATGTAAATCCTCTTCAGAAATAGCACCTCTCAAACCTAAAAATTGAAAAAATGCCTTTAAAGAGGGATGAGTAGGGGCACTCAAATCCCTAAACCCAAAATAGGTTATAATTCTATTCTCTCCAAGAAGTGGGACCATATCAGCAAGGGTAGCTATAGCAACAAGTTCAAGATAGGGCCTCAATGGCGGTATTGATTTATCACTAAAATATCCCTCATTATGTAAATAACTTCGCAAGGCTCTAAGAAGTGCAAAAACAACTCCAGCACCGCAGAGATGATAGCAAGGACTCTCAAGGGATGTGCTTTTTCCTGATACTACTATAGTATTCGGTTTTCTAAGGATTTCATGATGGTCCGTAATTATCACTTCAAGGCCTAAGGCTTTTGCAGTTTCCACTGTCTCATAAGAAGAAATTCCTACATCAACTGTAATCAATAACTTTACACCCTTTTCCTTAAAAAAAGTTAAAAATTGGCTGTGAAATCCGTATCCCTCTTTATTCTTATCAGGAATTAAGACTATAGGACTCTCCTCTGAAAGTAATGAGAGAAAATCATAAAGAATGTAGGCCCCCAAAATCCCATCTACATCAGAATCTCCATATATCCCAATTTTTGTCCTATTTTTTAAGGCGTTAGCAATCTTTTTGACAGCTTCATCCATCTCGGGGATCTGAAAAGGATCAGAGAAGTCTGAAATCTGTGGATAAAGAAAGGTATAAGCCTCTTTTAGATCTTTAAAACCTCTATTAACTAAAAAACGAGATAAAAAAGGAGTAAAGGCACCCTCTCTCAAAAAATGATAAAATAAATCTTTAGAATAGCCTCGCTGTACCCAAATTCTTCCATTCCCCATGTAGAATAAATTTTAACATATTGCAAAAAAATAGAAATATGGTAAATGTTTTCTAAAATTTTGTTTAAATAAATCTAAATTAATAATGTATAAAAATTACCCTGGAGAATTTCATCAAGATGAGTGAAAAGGTATCATTAAAAGTTGTAGTAACAGGGGGGGCGGGATACATAGGATCTCATGTAGCAAAATTATTAGTTAAAAAAGGTCATGATGTGTTAATCCTTGATAATCTTGTTGGTGGAAACAAATATATCCCTAAATATGGAGAGTTTGTCAAGCTTGATTTTGGGGATGAAGAGGGAGTGTATAAAGTTTTTCAAAGTTTTCGTCCCCATCTGGTTATGCATTTTGGTGCTTATATTGTGGTCCCAGAGAGTGTAAGTAATCCTTTGAAGTATTACTATAACAATGTGGGCAATACTTTGAAATTACTTTCTGCTATGAATAAAGCAGGTATTAAGTTTTTTATATTTTCCTCATCTGCTGCAGTTTATGGTATACCTGAGGTTATACCAGTGCCAGAGGAGGCTCCTTTAAAGCCAATCAATCCTTATGGTGAGACAAAGGCTATGGTAGAGAAAATATTATATCATCTTTCTCAGGCAGGGCAGATTAGCTATATTTCACTTAGATATTTTAATGTGGCAGGGGCAGACCCTGAGGGAGAATTAGGTCCAAGCTATAATCAGCCTACTCATTTAATTTTAAGAGCCCTAAAAGTTGCCACTGGCAAGCTTCCTTATTTAGAAATATATGGAACCGATTACCCCACCCCCGATGGAACTTGTGTAAGAGATTTTATCCATGTTATGGATTTGGCAGAAGCCCATATCTTAGCTATGGAATATTTAATGGAGACTGGAAAATCTGAAATATTAAATTGTGGGTATGGAAAAGGTTATTCTGTGAAAGAAGTAATTTCTGTGGTAAAAAAGGTGACAGCAGTTGATTTTAAAACCATAGAGGCTGCAAGAAGGCCTGGTGATCCACCTATACTTATTGCAGATAATCAAAAAATTAAAAAACTTTTAAACTTTCAACCAAAATTTGATGATTTAGAAGTAATCATAAGGCATGCTTATGCCTGGGAAATAAAATCTAATTAAAGGAGTAAGTTATGGAAAGAGTAAAGCTTGCCATAGTTGGAGCAGGACCTGCTGGGATTGCCTGTGCCATTGAGGCAAAGGCAATGGGATTAGAGCCAACGATTATTTTAGAAAAAGCTCCCCATGTATGCGATACCATTGTAAGGCTTTATAGACCAGGGAAACGAGTAGATGCTATTTATCGTGGCTTAGAAGTTGAGCCCCTTGGTATTTGTAAGTTTGAAACAGAGAGTAAAGAAGCCTTTCTTGAAAGGATACAAAGATGGATTGATGAATATAAACTTGACATACGCCTTCAAAGTGAGGTTAACTATATAAAAAAAATAAACAATGAATATGAAATTACTGTCAACAATGAACCAAAGATAAGAGCAGAGTTTGTTATCCTGGCTATAGGTATTTTTGGGCAACCTAAAAAACCTGACTATCCCATACCTAAAGAGGTCAAAAACAAAGTTTTTTTTGAGCCTCCTAACATTTGTCCTTCCAGTGGGAAAGTATTAGTTGTAGGAGGTGGTGATACAGCTGCTGAGGTAGCCTCATTTCTTTGCAAAAATTGTGAAGTTTATCTTTCCTACAGAAGGACTCAATTTTTTAGAATAAACCCTGTTAATTTAAAAATTTTAGAAGAAAAGGTAGCTCAAGGAAAGGTAAATCTACTTTTAGGAACAGATATTGAAAAATTGGAACCTGAAGGTGATGGAATAAAAGTTTATTATAAAGACGGAAAAGTGGATATCTATGATTTCATTTATTATTGTCTTGGAGGAAGTACTCCCAAAGGATTTTTAAAATACATAGGGGTTGAATTTGATTTAGAGGATCGCCCAAAGGTAGATGAAAACTTTGAAACCAATTTAGCTAAGCTTTTTTTAGCAGGAGATATAGCCGTGCCAAAAGGAAGCATCCAACTTGCCTTTAATACAGCCCATATTATACTCAAAGCTATTAAGGAGAAATACTTAAAAAATCAAGTTGAGGAGTAAGAATGGGTAGTCATAAAAGAAGTACCTGGGCAAGTAGATTAGGCCTTATTTTAGCAGCGGCTGGTAATGCTGTAGGGCTTGGAAATATTTTGCGCTTTCCCTCCAAAGCAGCGCTTTATGGTGGAGGCGCCTTTATGGTGCCCTATTTTCTTTCTCTTCTTTTGCTCGGCTTACCAGTTATGATTTTAGAATGGGTTATAGGAAGATATGCTGGAAGAATAGGCCATGGCTCTATGACTGGTATTTTTGGTCTTTTTTTTAAACAAGCCTATTGGGCAAGAATCCTTGGCTCCTTAGGTTTAGCTATCCCTGTTATCATTGTAATGTATTATATTTGGATTGAATCTTGGGTTTTGGGGTATGCACTTCTCTCTCTCTTTGGGCATCTTCCTAAACCTATCATATCTCCTGATTACAAAGAAGTAATGACTCCCTTTGTTAATTTTTTTAAAACTTATACTGCTCCATCAGCTATTGCCCTTATCTTCCTTTGGGTCACCTTAGGAATAAATTGGATAATCTTGCAAAAGGGTATAGCTAAAGGTATAGAAATTACTGCAAAAATAGGAATGCCCGCTTTAATTTTAATTGGACTTATACTTTCCTATGTGGCTCTTAGTATAAGAGATTGGTCTGGGCTTGAGGGTCTTAAATTTATTTATAATTTAAACCTTTCAGGGATAAAAGATCCCTCTATTTGGGTTGAGGCGGCTGGGCAAATTTTCTTTACCCTTTCCCTGGGTATGGGCGCTATAGCTACCTATGCCAGTTATGTGAAACCTAAAGAAGATGTCGTGAAGGCTGGAATTTTTACAGCCTCTGTAAACGAATTTGTAGAGTTAGTTATTGGAGCAAGCATCGTCATTCCTGCAGCCTTTGCTATGTTTGGAGCTTTAGCCTTGCCTGAGCTTGCTAAAGAAGGTACCTTTAGGATAGGATTTATGACTATGCCAGCCATATTGCTTAGCCTTCCTCTGGGAATGCTCATTTCTTTCCTCTGGTTCCTCTTGCTTTTCTTAGCAGCTCTAACATCTTCTTTAGCACTTATACAGCCCCTCGTTGCCTTTTTTGAAGATGAAATGAAATGGAGCCATACTAAATCCGTATCAATTAGTATGCTTATTGTTATTCTTGGTGCTCACCTCTGTGCCTTTATTCCCGTATTTTTGGATGAACTTGATTTTTGGGCAGGATCATTCCTACTTATCTTTTTTGCTCTGGTTGAAATTATCTTTTTTATTTGGCTCTTTGGTTTTAATAATTTTTACAGGGAGCTAACTAAAGACACCTCAATTAAACTTCCTAAGTTTTTTGTATACATTTTAGGAGTTATTTCTCCTCTCTTTATTCTTTTCATTGGATATTTTTGGTTTTCTGAGAAGTTGGTTGATGTTATCAAGGAACCTGATCCATATAAATGGCTGGCAAGAATTTTTCTTGCTGTTTTAATCCTTATTCTTGCCCTTCTTGCAGTAATTAGTAGAAAAAGAGTTCTTGAAGGGCCAAGACTTTAAATTAAAATATAAAATTAGAATGCCGGCGTAGCTCAGTGGTAGAGCAGTGGATTCGTAATCCACAGGTCGTGGGTTCAATCCCCACCGCCGGCTTAAACATTAGAATTTTTCGCTGTATCCAAAGAATATCTCTTTAATAGGAGATCTTTTAACCTTTAAGTATCCCGTATTTCCTCAAAATAAAATCTCTTCGAAATAGCTATAGGATTAGGCATATTTAGACCTCTTGAATTTACTCTTGTAGGCGATGAATAGTAGGTATGGTAGCCGCAGGCTTTAGCCTGCGATAGAGTTGGTAGCCTTGGTAGTTGCAGGCTTTAGCCTGCGAGTGATAAGGTAGATGGTAGTCGTAGGCTTTAGCCTGCGAGAGAAATGACATAAATCCACGCAACCTAAAGGTTGCGGC
>JBKBRL010000041.1:0-6981 GCA_046292115.1 Caldimicrobium sp. | reverse complement strand
AAAAAGAGGAAAGTCAACGACCCAGAGAAAATTAAAGGTACCCTCTGGAATTAATCCAAGTTTTTTTCCTAAATGATTTCTTAGTTCACCTAAGATTGTATAAGCCATCTCAGGACTATCAGCTACAAAAAAAAGAGTTGCCAATTCTTCCTTTACATCAAAAACCTCTTCCATTTTTTCTAAGAGGGATCTATCAAAAAATTTAACTATAGGGGAACTCCATTTTTCTTCAATAGTAGGGGCATCTTTATTATATTTTATCCAGGCTAAGCCTTTTCCTCCTATGGATTGAGTATATTGTGTTAGCTCTTCAATTTCCTTTCGTGTGAAATGTGAGGGGACTTTAATTCCAAGTACCACTCCTCCCTTTTCAAGAGCCGATTTGAAAACCTGAAAGTTAGATGCTTCAGCTATTTGGGAAAGATTTTTCAATTCCATATCAAAGCGCACATCTGGTCTATCTGTTCCAAATCGTGAAAGGGCTTCTTCATAAGATAGACGGGGAAAAGGAATGGAAAGGTTAATATCCAGTATCTCTTTGAAAAGACAAGCCAAGAGGTCTTCTACTAAGGACATAATATCTTCTTCTGTTACAAAACTCATTTCTATATCTAATTGTGTAAATTCAGGTTGCCTGTCAGCCCTCAAATCTTCATCTCTAAAACATCTAACTATTTGATAATATCTTTCAAACCCTGCAACCATTAAAATCTGCTTAAATAGTTGTGGGGATTGGGGTAGGGCATAAAATTTTCCTGGATAAAGTCTGCTGGGAATTAAAAAATCTCTTGCTCCCTCGGGTGTACTTTTGGTAAGAAAAGGCGTTTCAATCTCTAAAAAGTTCTTACTATTTAGAAAATTTCTAAGAATTTGGTTTACTCTATGTCTAAAAATAAAAGGATCTTGCCCATTTTGTGCACGCATTTCTAAATATCTATACTTTAGTCTAATAGCTTCAGATACCTCACTTATATCTTCATCCATAGGGAAGGGGGGAGTTAAAGAAGTATTAAAAATTTCCAAATCTTGAGCTACAAGTTCTAATTCACCCGTGCAAATTTTAGGATTTTCCATACCTGGAGGACGCTTTCTCAAAATCCCTTTTATGCCAACCACATATTCTATTCTTAAAGAATCTGCTAAAGTATGAATGTCAGGAGCTATTCCTTCTTCAAAAACAACTTGTAATATTCCTGTTCTATCTCTTAAGTCTATAAAGATTACTCCTCCATGGTCTCTTCGTCTTAATATCCAACCACAAACCGTTAATTCTTTATCAAGAAGCTCCTTAGTTATTTCTCCTATAAAATGGGTTCTTTTTAATCTCATTTCCATCCCCCATATCTTAAAGATCACTTTAATTCTAACAAAAGAGAAAAATTTTTCACCCAAGTTTTTTCTTATAATTCATTTTCTTTAAGATTAAAAAATTTGAAAGCATTTTTGGTTGTAATTTCTGCTACTTCTTCCACAGGCACACCTTTGATTTCTGCCAATTTTTTGACTGTATAAATTAGATAGGCAGGTTCATTTCTTTTGCCTCTCATTGGTTCTGGAGAAAGAAATGGGCAATCGGTTTCAAGCACTGTTCTCTCAAGTGGGATATACTTCACAGCTTCTCTAAGCTCTTTAGCATTTTCAAAAGTTATCACTCCAGGCAATGAT
This sequence comes from Caldimicrobium sp., assembly GCA_046292115.1. Classification (GTDB taxonomy): domain Bacteria; phylum Desulfobacterota; class Thermodesulfobacteria; order Thermodesulfobacteriales; family Thermodesulfobacteriaceae; genus Caldimicrobium. The sequence goes on along the minus strand of JBKBRL010000041.1, from coordinate 5,316 downwards.
ATGAGGCTTTTAAATTCTAAAATTTTTAAGGCTATTTCTTTATTAGCAGTGAAACAGTGAAAAAGTAGAGGATGGTCTCTAAATTCTTTTAGCAAGTCAAGGGCTAAATTCCAAAAAGGCAAATCACCTCTTAAATGCAATATAGCAGGTTTTTGTAGTTCCTTTGCCATCTCTAAGAGCCTTTCAAGGTGTTTGATTTGCAATTCTTTTGGTGAATACTCTTTTACCCAATCTAAACCAATTTCGCCTATAGCCACAGCTTCTTTTACCATATTTTTTAGCCATTTATAATCTTCTTCCTTTATTTTTTTTACTTCGTGTGGATGAAAACCAAGAGCAATTTCTATAAACTCTCCATAGGATTTCTTTATTTCCAGTGCACTTTCTCCTGTCTTTCTATCAGTTCCTACTACAATAATTTTTATAATGCCTACAGCTTTTGCTCGTTCTATAACCTGAGGAAGCTCTTTCTTAAAATTTGGCCAATTTAAATGAGCATGAGTATCAATTAATCTCATATTTATTCTCTTTTAAGCAAAAGAGGTATTAAATATATACTCATAAAAAGAATAGCTGAAGCAGAAAAAGGAAGATCAAAGAACGTAGAAAGAAGAAATCCTGAAAGAATAGATAACATATTAAAGAATGCAGTTAAAGGAACGACCTCTTTAAAAGATAAAGACAATTTCAAGGCTAAAGTCCCACTATACACAAAAAAAGCAGAAACAAGGAGAACTCCCATTAATTTAACTCCAATAATGATTTGAATTGTTAAAAGAAAGAAAAAGGCAAATCCTGAGTTTCTAAAATTAATCCCAGGAATTTCCTTTTCTATAGATTGAGCAAGCCAGAGGTTTTTGTATTTCAAATAAATCAAAAAAGATAGAATAAAAACTATTAAACTTTCAAAGACATTAATTTTATCCACAATTATTAATGACCCGAAGAGATAATTAAGAAGAGCTACATCATATTGAGAACTTTTAGCTGCTATAATTAATGCTAAAGCTAGGGCTAAGTAAGTAATAAGAGATGTAGCAGTATCTTCAAAAAGATGAGTTAATCTTATAATAAGAAAAATTCCTGCACTAAGAACTAATGTAATTATTAGCAAAATAATGAGGTGTAAAAAAATGGGGAAATAGGTCCCTATAAGAGATAAAATTAAAAGAGAAAGGAGAAGGATATGAGTTAGTGCGTGGGGAAAAAGGGAATTTCTTTGTAAAAGAAGATATGGTGAAGTAAAAGCAGTAGAAATGCTAAAAAAGACACCTGCTAATAAACCCCATTTAAATAATGAAAAATAAAAGATAACATTTTCCATATTTACCAATGTGTATGTTCTATACGATGATAGGGATACCCAGGTATCCCTTTTTTATCAAAAACACAGAAATCTTTATGCTCTCCGTGAAAATAAAGTTTTTGATTTAAACAGGCTACCTTATTTACTTCTTTAGTAATTAACCATGTCTCGTGAGTTATTAAAATAATAGTCAAACCTTTCTTATGGAGCTGAGATAAAATTTGATAAAAAGTTTCTTGAGAAATAAAGTCTAATCCTACTGAGGGTTCATCAAGGAAAAGTACTTCTGGTTCTAAAAGTAGCGCTCGGACTAAATAAGCTCTTTGTATTTGTCCAAAGGATAACTGAAAAAATTTCTTTTTAAGAAATTTATTTATACCAAAGAGTTCTATAAGATTCATCAAATGATTATAGTTAATTCTTTTTTTATACCACTTTGAGGGGAGTAAAATAAATTCATCTACTGTAAGCGGATTAAAAGGATTTACTTCTTTACCAGCTCTTTGGGGAAGATAGCCTATTTTATGCCAAGCCTTAAACTTTGAAATCTCTTCGCCAAAGAGAAAAATTTTACCTTTTTGAGGTTTGATAAACCCAAGAATACATCTTAATAAAGTGCTTTTGCCTCCACCGTTTGGTCCTATAATAGCTAAAAAGTCTCCCTTTTCGATGCTAAGGTTTATACTTTCAAGTATCGTTTTACCATTTATTTGCAAAGTTAAGTCTTCCACTCTAACCATTATTATGCAAGAGGTTCTTTTTTAATTTGATCCCACAACTTATCCATCTCAGATATGGTTAATTCTTCCAGGGATCTTTCCTGCGCCTTTATTAGATGCTCCATTTTTTTAAATCTATTTTCAAATTTGTCTAAGGCTATCTTTAAAGCCTCTTCAGGATTAATTTCTAATTTTCTGGCAAAATTTGCCAGTGCAAAAAATAGATCCCCCAATTCTTCCATAAGACTTTTCTTATCTTTTTTCTCTAAGGTCTCTTCAATTTCCTTTAGCTCTTCATAGATCTTTGGAAGTACTTCACGAGCACTACCCCAGTCAAATCCAATCCTGCTTGCCCTCTCACCCAATCTAAAAGCCCTTTGAAGCCCAGGTAAACTCTTGGGAATATTGCCTAAGACTGAACCGTCTTTTCCCTCTTTTTCTTTTATTTTTTGCCAATTTTTTAAAACTTCTTCTGCAGTTTCTACTTGGTTCTCACCAAACACATGGGGATGTCTTCTAATCATTTTATGAAAGGTAAGAACTACAACATCTTTAAGAGAAAATGTTTGTTTTTCTTCATATAGATAGAGAATAAAAAGCAAAATAAAAAGGAGATCTCCTAATTCCTCTCGAATTTCCTTAAAGTCTCCTTTATCGATTGCCTCCAAAGCTTCATAAGTTTCTTCCAGTAAATACTTTTTTAAAGTCTGAGGTGTCTGCTTTTTATCCCAAGGGCAACCTCTTTCTCCCCTTAAAATTTTAATTATCTCATAAAGAGAACTTAAATCTGCTTGTGTTTTAAAAGAAAATTTTACTTTATTAGACATTGCATTTAGCCTGATATTTTTTCATTATATGAGGAATTAATCCACCATCTTCAAGAATTTTTTTCATAAACTCAGGTAAGGGATTTATTTTATATGATTTACCTTTAGTAATATTTTTTATAATACCTTTTTCAATATCTACTTCCAGTTCATCGCCAGTTTCAGCCTCTTTAGCTGCCTCAGGGCATTCAAGAATAAGAAGACCTGTATTAAAGGCATTGCGATAAAATATTCTAGCAAAGGATTCAGCAATTACGCAAGAAACTCCAGCGGCCTTTATGGAGATGGGAGCATGTTCCCTTGAAGAGCCGCATCCAAAATTTTTTCCAGCAACAATAATATCTCCTTTTTTAACTTTTTTAGCAAAAGTGGGATCAGCATCTTCCATACAATGTTTGGCTAATTCTTCAGGATCAGTAGTATTTAAATAGCGTGCTGGTATAATTAAATCAGTATCTATATTATCTCCAAATTTCCAAACTGTGCCTTTAATCATAAAGAGCCTCCTTTAAAATTTATATATATTTATGTTTTATAATTTATAGTACTTCTTCAGGTGTACCGATATAGCCTAAAACAGCTGATGCTGCAGCAACTGCTGGCCCAGCTAAATATACCTCGCTTTCTGGATGTCCCATCCTCCCCACAAAATTACGATTAGTTGTAGCCACAGCTTTTTCTCCCTTGGCTAAGATGCCCATATGACCTCCTAAACAAGGACCACAGGTGGGCGGAGAAATAATAGCTCCTGCTTCTATGAACACTTCTATTAGCCCTTTCTTTAAAGCTTTTTTGTATACATTTGGAGTAGCAGGAATGATTATGCATCTTACATTTTTATTTACTTTTTTTCCTTTAAGGATTTTTGCCGCCATCTCTAAATCTTCATATCTTCCATTAGTGCAAGACCCAATAACTACTTGATCAATATAAATTTTTTGAGGTAAGTCCTTTACAAATTTGACATTAGAAGGTAGATGGGGCAAGGCAACAACTAAATCTATTTTTGAGACATCGTATTCTCTTATTTCAAAATATTTAGCCCTTTTATCGGCCTTTAAAAGTAGTGGTTTTTTGTTGGGGTTAATTTTATCCTTTAAGTAGGTTAAGGTCTTTTTGTCTGCTTCAATTAAGCCCACTTTCCCGCCTGCTTCTATGGCCATATTACACATGGTCATTATTTCAGCCATACTAAGATTTTTAATAACCTCCCCAGTAAACTCCATTGCCTTATAGAGAGCTCCATCAACTCCTATATCACTTATAGTGTAAAGAATTAAGTCTTTCCCCGTGACCCATGGTTTTAGCTTTCCGTAATAAACAAATTTGATACTCTCAGGGACTTTAAACCAAGTTTTTCCAGTGATCCAAGCCCCTGCTAAATCTGTGGACCCAACACCCGTTGCAAAAGCTCCAAAAGCTCCGTAAGTACAAGTATGGCTATCTGCTCCAATAATAATATCTCCGGGATAAATTAATCCTAATTCTGGCAAAAGAGCGTGCTCAATACCACAAGCCCCCCCTTCATAATAATGTTTAATGCCATGTTTATGGGCAAAAGTTCTGCAGAGGCGAACTTGCTCAGCACTTTTTATATCTTTATTAGGAGTGAAATGGTCCATTACTAAGACTACTTTACCTGGGTCAAATAGTTTATTTATACAAGTAGATTCGAAAACCTTTATGGCTAAAGGGGCGGTAATGTCATTAGCTAATGTTAAATCTACTGGGACTTCTACTAATTCTCCTGCTTCAACTTTTGATACACCCAATTTTTCTGCTAAAATTTTTTCAGCTAAAGTCATAGGTGCTTTTTTCATAACTTACTCCCTTACTAAAGTTTTTGATTGCTAATATTAATTTTTTTTTTAAGCTTTTCAAGAGAGTATTTAAATGCTTTAAATTTGACTTCTGAGGTAGAATAGTTTAAAAAGAATCGTTAATTAAATTTTTAAAATCATCTAAAATATTTTCTACCACCTCTTCTTCAGTAGGATAATAAATAATTTGAATTAATCCTTTTTTCCTATCTAAGACACTTAGAAGAGCCAAATGGTCGTAACCTTCAAAAAGAAATTTAAGAAAGGCGATGAAAGATGGGTGTATTGATATGACTTTATAACTATTTTGTAGGATTTGTATACTCAAAGGTTTAGCAGGACAAGTTATATAAGGGAGGAAGTTTCCTTCCTCCCTTTAATTAATTATTCTCTTTCTTTTCTTTGAGATGTCCTTCTTGGTCTTTGAGGTGAACCAGCATCAAGTACTTTAACTTTTGATGCTTGCTCGCCCTTGGGGCCTTGAACTACTTCAAACTCTACCGTTTGACCTTCTCTAAGGGTTTTGAAGCCGGGCATGTCTATCGCAGAATAATGCACGAAGACATCACCGCCTTCATCCTTAGAGATAAACCCATAACCCTTCTTCTCATCAAACCACTTAACTTTACCTCTAAACATCTTAC
>JBKBRL010000040.1:0-7136 GCA_046292115.1 Caldimicrobium sp. | reverse complement strand
CTTAGAAATTCTTCCAGGTGGTGCAAGCCCTCTTTATGGGGCAGGTGGTTTTGGTGGAGCTTTAAATTTTGTATTAGATGAAACAAAGCCTGGTATAGATTATAAAGTGGGGTTTGGAAGCTATAATTTTTTGGAATCCCTTCTTAGCTTAGGAATACCCATAAAGGAAGATAGGGCTATAAGATTGAATTTAGAGAGTAGGAAGGCAAGTGGCTTTATTTGGAATAGAGATTTTGATATAAAAAGTTTTAATCTTTATAGCAAAGGGAAAGACTCTTTTCTTTTTTATGGCTTTGTTGAAAAGGATTTTGGAGCAAGAAACTTTTATACTCCACGCTTTGATACTGAATGGGAAGAGACAAGAACCCATCTTTTCTTAGGAAAAAAACTCATTTCTTTTCATAATCTTCTTTTTGAGCCTGCGTTTCTCTATAGAAAAAACTATGATTACTATCTCTTAGATAGACATAATCCCAATTTTTATAAAAATACCCACGAGACCTATCTTTATAGAGTTAATTTGCCTTTTCTTTTAGAATTTAACCGGATTAATCTTTTTTTTGGGATTGAAGGAAGCTATGAAAAACTTAAGAGTACAAGACTTGATGAGTACTTAAGAAGAAATCTTTCCTTTTATACCGGTTTAAAAGTTAATCCCCTGGAATATCTATTTGTGACTTTTCAAGGACGATATGATTATTATGTAGGAGAGAAAGATTTTCTTTCTTGGGGAATTGGGCTTAGTTATTTAATAAAGCAAAATTTAAAACTTAGAGCACAAGTTAATTATTCCTTTCGTCTGCCCAGTGCTATAGAACTAAAATATTACTCCTTAGGTATAAAAGGTAATCCCGAGCTTGAGGCTGAAAAAGCCTTGAATATGGAAGCTGGCTTTGATTTATCTACCAATCTTTTAGAACTCTCCTTTACCCTCTTTCATAGAAGAGGAAAAGATCTTATTGACTGGATCGCTCTTCCCAATAAACCAACCCTTGCTGAAAATATAGCGATAAGTAGCCTTGGAGCAACTTTAGACTTAAAGAAAAAAATTCAAAAGCACCTTCTCTTTTTAAGCTATACTTACATAAACCAGAAGGGGGATCAAATATCCTATGCAAGATATCATGGGAATTATTTAAGACATAATTTCACAACAGGGGCCATTATAAATTTTCCTAAAAGTTTATCTTTAAAGGGAACTCTAACCTATCATAAAAGGCTCAATCAAGAGGGAGTATATCTTTTAGATTTAGAATTAGAAAAAGAGCTATTTAAAAGGGTTAAAGTAAGCCTTTGGGGTAAAAATTTATTAGATGAGAAATACTACGAGATAAAATATAAAGGCACAGATAAAGGCGTGCTCTATCCTCCTCAGTGGTTAGGTATAAGGATTGAGGGGAGCTTTTAGAGATTTGTAATTTTTAATTTGACTGAGCTCTCAATCTATCCAGAAGTAACTTTAGCCTTTAGTTTATAAGAAAGCACATTCCTTTAGATATTTAGAAAAAAAGCATTTGAAAGAAGATATATAGAAGTAGTATATTTTTAGGGCATAAAAAAGTCAATAAACTTAAAGAGAAATTAAATGTTTAAAATGTAATAGAAAAGTGGGAGGAAAGCCTCCCACAGGAATAAAAAGTTAAATTAGCTGCTGCTTACTGTGCATTGCATATTACCATTTTCGTCAAATTTACATTTAGCTATGTATTCATAAGTACCAGTTGTGAAATTGCCTTTAACTTCAGTTCCATTTAAAGCTCCTGAACCATCGCAGGTTCCTGCGGTTAAGCTCAAAGTTACATCTCCAACAGGTGTATTAATTGTTGATTTACAATTAGGCACTGAAGCATCATCTAAACCAGGTAAAGTCTGCCCTGGATTTTCCATACACCAGGTTGCAAGATCCATAGCACATCCTCTTACAACGGGCATAGCATAGCTTGAAACTTTAGCTTTTCTTTGGTATTTCAAGTATTGAGGAATAGCAATACTTGCTAAAATGGCAATAATAGCAATAACTATCATCAACTCAACCAAAGTAAATCCGGCAACCCTTCTCCTTACTCCTCTCATCTTTCTACCTCCTTGTTTTTTTTATAATATTGTAATTACTTTAAGGAAAAATGTCAAGTTAAATTTCTTTAAAAATTTTTTGTTTTTTAATTATCGGGCATTCAGTTTCGCAACCTCTATTTGTCGGCAAAGCTTCTATATATTTAATCTTTACTTAAGAAAGGATATTAAAATATTAAAGGAAGAGCCACATTAAGTTTTAAAAATATTAAATTATCTACTTTCTATGGTACATTGAATATTCCCATCACTGTCAAACCAGCATTTAGCTACGTATTCATTTGTAGGACCTAAATCACCTTTAACAATAGTTCCATTTAGCGCTCCCGAAAGAGTGCAATGCATTCCGGTTATGGTTAAAGTTACATTTCCAAGAGGTGTACTCATTGGATTTAGACAATTAGACACTGAGGAATTGCCTGTGGTAGATATATCTGCCCCTGGATTTTTCATGCAAAAAGTGGCAAGATCTATAGCACATCCTCTCACAACGGGCAGGACATAGCTTGAAACATTAGCTTTTCTCTGATATTTCAGGTATAGTGGGATAGCAAGGCCTGCTAAAACCACAACAATAACAATAACTATCATCAACTCAATGAAAGTAAAACCCCTTACTTTTTTGTCTTTTTCTTTCATAACTCTTCCTTTTTAAATTTTTAATTAAATTTATACATTTTAAAAGAATAAAAGTCATGTGAAAATTAAATTTTGAAAGGTGGCTCTCTTTTAAAATTGTCTCACATTCCCGCATTTAGTTATGGGAGGGAGTACTAAGGAAAAATCCTTTTGACAACTAAAGAAATTAGGCTATATTTAGCATACAGCTATGGGGAAAAGGGTTTATTTTTCAGGTAATGAGGCTATAGCTTTTGGGCTTGTTCAAGCTGGCGTTAGATTTATTGCTGGCTATCCTGGGACGCCTTCAAGTGAAATCATTCCCTCAGCCCAAAGAATAGTAAAAGAAAAAGGTATTTCTTCTTTTATTGATTGGTTCATAAATGAAAAAGTTGCATATGAAGTAGCCTATTCAGTTAGTTTGTGTGGAATCAAATCTGCCGTTACAATGAAGCAGGTAGGATTAAATGTGGCTATGGATCCCTTTGTGAATTCAGCCTATGTAGGCACAGATTCTGCTTTTGTTTTAGTTAGTGTAGATGATCCGGGGCCTCATTCTTCCCAAACGGAACAAGACAGTAGACTTTTTGCTATGGCTGCCAAAATTCCTGTCTTAGACCCTTCCTCTGTCCAGGAAGCCTATGAATTTGCAAAAAAAGCTATAGAAATAAGTGAAAAATACAGTATACCAGTGATGTTAAGAAGCACAACGAGGATGTCCCATGGAAGGGCAAGTATAGAAATAGAGGAAGAAATTCCGGAAATTCCTCTTGAAGCCAAATTTAAGTCATTAAAGGACTGGGAAAGTAAACTCTGGCGATATGCTGCAACCCCACGGCAAAGATTAATCCTCCACAGCAAGCTAAATGAAAAAATAGCTCAAATTGAGGAGCAAAATAGGGTTAAGTTCTATTTTAATGGGCCCTGGCTAATTCTTTCAAGTGGAGCTGTTTTTTCCTATTTATATGAATTAATAGAAGAATATGGTTTAGAAAATAGAATTACTTTGGCAAAAGTAGATATGCCCTATCCATTAAAAAAGTTAGATTTTTCTTCTTATGAAAGGGTAATTACTATAGAAGAAACTGCTCCTGTGATTGAACTGCAACTGGGAACTGAAGGCAGAAGAAATGGTCTTGTTCCAAAAGAAGGGGAACTAACGCCAACGGTTTGTGAAGAAATTTTTGAAAGATTAGGGCTTATTAAAAGGAGGAAAGTTATTGCTCAAATTCCCCCTCTTAAAAGGCCTTCTCTTTGTCCCGGGTGTGGACATAGAATTGCTTTATATGCTACCAAAAAAGTTTTTGGCAAAAAAGCCATTTATACAGGAGATATCGGGTGTTATACCTTGGCTCTTAATTTTGGAGTTACTGATACAGTGCTTTGTATGGGAGCAAGTATCTCCTTTGGTTTAGGTATGAAAAAGGCTTTCTCACTTGCTGGAAAAAAACAGGACATAGTTGCTATTATTGGAGATTCTACCTTTTTCCATACAGGTATTCCCCCTCTTCTTGATGCGATCCATTATGGCCTTTCATTTCTCACCGTAATATTAGATAATCGGACTGTTGCAATGACAGGCAATCAAAAAACACTTACAGATAGCTTAAGCTCTTTTGGAGAGGAGGTAATTCCTATTAATCTTGAAGAGGTAGTGATGGGCCTTGGAGTTAAATTTTTGCGCACAGTAGATCCCTATGATTTTAATAGTGCCATAAAAACACTCAAAGAAGCAAAAACCTTTCTAAAAGAGGAAAAAGGTCCAGCTGTAATAATTTTTCGCCACTTATGTATTAATACAAGGGAAGGTTTTGAATCTAATCCAAAATATGAGATATATATAGTGCCAGAGCTTTGTAAGGGATGTAAAATTTGTATAAATGAATTTGAATGCCCTGCCATTTCTTTCAAAGTGGAAGAGAAAAAAGCAGAGATAGATAAGACCCTTTGTATTGGTTGTGGCTGTTGTACCTATGTTTGTCCAACTAAAGCCATCGTGAGAAATTAGCTATGAAACTGGTAATACTTGGAAAAGGTGGAATGGGAGTTTTGTTCCTCTCGAAGGTTATAGCACAGGTAGCTATGAATAAAGGGTTAAGTGTTTATGCTACAGAAATAAAAGGAATGGCAAAGAAAGGTGGGGTAGTAGAAGTACAAATGAAAATTGGTGAGGGGAAAATTGGAGTTTTGAAAAGAGGAGAAGCTGATTTAGTAATTCTATTAAATAATGACCTAATGGATTATGCCCGGACCTTTGGGGATAAAGTTTTTTCTTTTTCAGAGGAAGAGATAAAACATGCCTTTGAAATGGTGCCTATGAAATATGTTAACACCTTTCTACTTGGAGTTTTTGTAATGAAAGAAAACTTTTATACCTGTGAAGACTTTCTAAAGGTTTTAGATGAGGAAAATCAAAAATTCTTCTTGGAGGGTTGTAAGTATGTTCAATCCAAAAGCTGAGACTTTACCAAGAGAAGAAATCGAAAAAATTCAGCTTGAAGGGTTAAGAAATACTTTAAGACGCTTAAAAAATTCTCCCTCAAAGCTCAAAGAAAAATTTAAAGGGATTGAACCTGAGGATATAAAGAGTTTGGAAGATTTAAAGGAGCTACCTTTTATAACCAAGGATGATCTTAGAGAATGTTATCCCTTTGGGCATATTGCTGTTGATATATCTGAGTGTGTGAGAATGCATATGAGTTCTGGTACCACTGGTGTCCCAGTAATAAACGCCATGACAAGGAATGATGTAGAGCAATGGTCTGAGATTATGGCAAGGTGTCTTGTTGCAGCAGGGCTTACAAAAGAAGATAGATTGCAGATAATGCCTTCCTTTGGTTTATTTAATGGAGGCTTTGGCTTTCATTATGGTGCTGAGCGCCTTGGTTGTTTTATTGTGCCTGCAGGAGCAGGGCGTTCTCTTATGCAACTTAAGCTTATCAAAGATTTAGAAGTTACAGCTTTTGGAGCCATAGCTTCCTATCCTGCAAGACTTATGGAAGTAGCAAAAGAGACAGGATTTGATTTTCGGGAGACTAAATTAAGAGTTGCCATCCTTGGGGCAGAAACATGGTCTGATGAGTATAGAAAAAGAATTGAAGAAGTGATGGGAGTAAAAACCTTTGATATTATTGGATTAACAGAAACAGGAGGAGTTGGTCTTGGGATTGATTGTGAGGCAAGGGCTGGTATCCATGTTTGGGAAGATCACTATTTGATTGAAATTATTGACCCTGTATCTGAAAAACCCTTAGGAATAGGTGAGGAAGGAGAGATGGTTGTTACCACCCTTACCAGAGAGGGCCTTCCTCTTATTAGATATAGAACAAGGGATATTACGAGGATCCTTTCATATGAACCCTGTGCCTGCGGAAGAACTCATGTGAGAGTAGACCGAATAAAGGGGCGCACTGATGATATGCTTAAAGTTAAGGGAGTGAATTTTTATCCTTCCCAAGTGGAAAAGATTTTACTGAAATATAAAGGACTTGCTCCATATTATCAATTAGTTATAGAAACTATAAAGGGAAAAGATGAAATGACCATTATAGTTGAAAGGATTGGGGTAGGAATTTCTCAGCAAGAGAGAGAACAATTAGAGCTTGAATTATATGATTTTCTTGGTTTTAAAAGTAAATTAGAAATTGTTCCAGAAGGGACGATTCAAAGAGTTCCTGGTAAAGCAGTAAGAGTAATTGATAAGCGGAAAAAATAATTATAGCTGAGGTAGCATTAGAACTCAGAAGGAGAGGTGTTAAATGAAGAAAAAAATTCTTTTTCTCTGCACTGGGAACTCCTGTAGGAGCCAGATGGCAGAAGGCTGGGCTAAAAAGATACTGCCCTCCGAGGAATTTGAAGTTTATTCTGCTGGCACCAATCCTTCAGGTATAGACCCCTATGCAATTAAGGTTATGTCTGAAGTAGGGATAGATATAACCTCTCATCGCTCAAAACATGTAGATGAGTTTAAGGATGTGGATTTTTATGCTGTGATTACGGTCTGCGACAATGCAAAAGAAAGCTGTCCAATCTGGTTTGGTAAAACTAAATTAAAACTTCATAAAAGCTTTCAAGATCCTCCTTCTTTAGCTAAAAATGCAAAGACAGAAGAAGAGGTTTTAATGTATTACAGAAAGGTAAGAGATGAAATAAAAGATTTTCTATATGAACTTAAGGATCAGCTAATGAGTGAATAGTTTCGTTGAGCTCATCGCTTTCTTCATCACTAGGTCAACCTTAATTCCCATTAGGCTGGTAAGGTACTCTTCTAATTCAAGAAACTCAAAGTAATCAACTGTTCTCTCAAATTCCACAAGTATATCAACATCGCTTTCTTCTCTTTCCTCCCCTCTGACATAGGATCCAAAGATACCAATCTCTTTTACACCGAACCTTTCTTTTATCTCATCCAGATGAGCAAAGAGTATCTCTTTTATCTCTTCAAG
>JBKBRL010000039.1:0-7151 GCA_046292115.1 Caldimicrobium sp. | reverse complement strand
ATTGGAGGTGCCTGTATGAAAAAGGTTATAATAACCATTTTATTAACTCTTCTCATATCCCTTTCAGGGAAGCTCTTTGCTCAAGAGGCAGAAGAAACAAAATGGAAAGGTATGGATGAAGCAGTTATTGAAAAAATTGCCATAGAATATAATAAGGAACCCAAACCTATAATAGAATTAGAAGGAGACCTTGAGTTGTCTGCATTTGCTTTATTTTTTGGTGTAGCTGGATTTATTGCTGGCTATTACTGGAGAAAACTACTAAGCGAGAAAAAGAGTGTTTCTTCATCTTTATAGAGAGCCTTCCCCTTTTTTTCAAAAAGTAAATGGAAAAATCAAATTTCTATATTTTATATACCTTTTAGTATTAGTGCTTTCAGCTAAAAGTATTCTCTTCCTTATTGTGATATTTTCCCTTCATTTTTTTTTACTATACTTTCTTATCAAAAGTTTTAAAAAACTCTTAAGCTTTTATATAGAACCTCTTTGGATTGCTCTTTTAATTCCTCTTATTAAAGCGATAACCCTATCTCCTCTTTCCTTTGAGGTCCCCCAATTTATAGCAAACATCATTATCACTTTAAAGGTACTTTCTGCTTTTTCGCTTTTCCTTTTTTTCTACTTGACAAATAGCTTTTTTGAGATATTACAAATACTACACTGGTTAAAAATGCCAACGCTTATTAGAGAATTAATTTTTTTGAGTTACCGATCCCTTATTCTTATGCACAGTGAAGTCTCTCAGATTTATCTCTCTCAAAAAATAAGACTTGGATATAGCAACCTTAAGAACTCTCTACATTCCTTTAGCTACCTAATTCAAGCCTCTTTTTTTAATAGCTTAAAACATGTAGAAACTTTATTGCAAAGTATGCTACAAAGAGGCTACAATTATTCTAATTTACCTTTTTCACTTCCCCCACTCTCTAAAAGAGAAATTCTTCCCTTAGGTTTTCTTCTTTTATTTTGGTCTTCTCTATGGATAATTCTCTGAGATTAAAAGTACGCATAGAGAGTTTTACTTTAGAAGAGCCCCCCTTTTCTCTTAGAAATATTTCCTTTGAACTATACCGAGGAGAAGCCTTAGCCCTTTTAGGACCAAGCGGCTCTGGAAAAACAACATTATTAAAAGTTTTAGATGGCCTCTATAAGAACTATAAAGGTGAAATCTTATTAGATGGACAGGAAATTAAATTCCTTTCTCCACGAGAAATATATCAAAAAATGGGACTCCTCTTTCAAAATCCAGAGGAACAACTTTTTGCTGAAAAGGTTTTTGATGATGTAGCCTTTGGACCAAGAAACATGGGATGGAAGGAAGAGGAAGTTAAAGCATCCGTTAAAAAAGCTTTGGAATTAGTTAATCTTCAAGGATTTGAAAAAAGAGCAATCCATAAACTTAGCTTTGGTGAAAAAAAGAGAGTTGCTTTAGCAGGGCTTTTAGCCATGGGACAAGAAATTCTTCTTTTAGATGAACCAACCTTAGGTTTAGATCCCCTTTTAGAAGAAGCTTTTCTAAATCTTTTAATAAACCTTAAAAAAAGAGGTTATTCCATAATAATGGCTACCCATAACATAGATCTCGTGCCCAATTTTGCAGATAAGGTACTTGTATTAAAGAATGGTGAAATGGCACTTTTTGGAGAACTTAGAGAAATTCTAATAAAAAGGGAAGATTTAAAAAAATTTAACTTGCGTGCTCCTATAATGGCAGAACTCTTTTTCCATCTAAAAGCCAATTTTCCCTATCTTCCTCTTCCTCTTACCTTAGATGAGGCTTTTGATATCCTCTCTAAGCACCTTAAAACTGAATAATTTCTATAGAATCCTTAGAAGCTAATCTTCTTTTGCCTGGCAGGCTAAAGTATGTTTCTATACTAGGGACTCGCTTATGATATAAAACCGCTAATTGACTAAAGGCTACCCTATTACTATATTTTAAGTAAATATGCTTCTTGAACTTAAAATAAAAAATTTTCTCCTCATAGAGAATACGCATCTTAGCTTCGAAAAGGGTTTTATTGTCTTTACTGGAGAAACTGGCGCAGGAAAATCCTTATTAATTAAAGCCTTAAAGCTACTTTTAGGAGACAAAGGTGGAGCTAACTACCTTAAAAGTGGTGCTGAGAGAGCAGAAATTGAGGCTCTTTTTTCTATAAATAAACCCTTAACAGAAAAATTAAAGGAAATGGGGTATGAAGTAGAAGATGAGATACATATTAAAAGAATTATTACTCCTCACAAACAACGCGCCTTTTTAAATGGTTCACTAATAACCCTTTCTGAACTTTCTTCCCTTGCGCAAAACCTTCTCTCCATAACCAGTCAACATGAACACTATACCTTTCTTCATAGGGATAATCAAATTAAATTATTAGATGAAATTTTAGGCTTAAAAGAAATTATTCAGACTTACCAAGAAAGCTTTTCGGATTACCTACGCCTAAAAAAAGAATTATGGCAGCTTCAGGAAAAAATTAAAGAAGCTTCTCTTAAAAAAGATTATTTACTCTATCAAATTTCAGAGTTAGAGGAACTTAAACCAGACCCTAAGGAGGAAGAAGAACTATTGAGATTAAGAGATAGGTTAAAACACCTAACACAGATCAAAGAGCTTCTCTTTCT
Source organism: Caldimicrobium sp. (assembly GCA_046292115.1). GTDB lineage: Bacteria > Desulfobacterota > Thermodesulfobacteria > Thermodesulfobacteriales > Thermodesulfobacteriaceae > Caldimicrobium. The sequence goes on along the minus strand of JBKBRL010000039.1, from coordinate 4,526 downwards.
TTTAAAAAATTCCTTAAATCAAGCACAAGACCATCTTGCTTTATCTATCAATTATTTACATAAATTAGCTCAACTTGAGCCTACATTGACAGAAAGAGAAAAAAATGTACAGGGTCTCTACTATGAAATAAAGGAGTTAGAAAGAGAAATTCAAAATTTAGAAAAGAGTCTTCCTGAAGATGATCGCAGTCTTGATGAGATAGAATCTCGCTTAGTAAAATATGAAAGGCTTAAGAAGAAGTATAGAAAAAGTACAGAAGAATTAATTCTTTTAAAAGAGGAGCTAAAGAGGGAACTTTCCATGGTTGAAACTGGAGAAGAGGAACTGCAAAGGCTCACCTCGTTGATTGAAAAATTAGAAAAAAAATTAATTGAAATGGCTCTCCAAATAAGCGAAACGAGAGAAAAAGGTAAAGGAAAAGTGGAAGAGCTCATCTTAAATGAGTTACATCAATTAGGAATGGAAAAGGCTTTCTTTGAAATAGCATTAAAAAGAAGAGATGCCCTTCCTTCTAATCTTACCAATTTAGGCTTTGATGAAATAGAATTTTTATTTTCACCTAATCCAGGAATACCTCCTCGTCCAATTGAAAAGGTTGCCTCTGGAGGAGAACTTTCCCGAATGTACTTAGCCTTAAGAAGTCTAACGAAAGAGAGTAAAAGTGTAGGTACTCTCATCTTTGACGAAGTAGATACAGGCATTGGTGGTGAAACAGCCTTTAAAATTGGGGAAAAATTAAAGGAGCTCTCTAAGGAAATTCAAATCATTTGTATCACCCATCTCCCACAGATTGCCCGTTTAGCAGACCATCACTATGTAGTTGAAAAATATTTAAGTGAAAGTGAAAGCAAAAGTATCTTTAGAAAAGTGGAAGGGAGGGCCCGATTGCAGGAACTTGCCAGAATGCTTGGAGACAAAAATAACATGGATCTTGCCTTAAAATTCTTGCAAGGTGCTCTTTAAAGCAAATGCCTAAAGCTATCTTACTTTTTTCTGAAGGATTAGATAGTACTTTAGCTGGTTTAATTCTAAGGAGGGAAAACATAAAGGTCATAGCCATCCGCTTTATAACTCCCTTTTTTGGATGGAAATATAAAAAAAATCCTGAACTTTATTTTCATAAGTGCCAATCACTTGGTTTTGATGAGGCTTATGTAATGGATATTACACAAGATTATTTAAAAGTTTTAGAAAAGCCTAATTTTGGATATGGTGATTATGCTAATCCCTGTATAGATTGTAAAATTTTTTTCCTTAAAAAAGCCAAATTTTTTATGAAAGAGTTTAATGCAGATTTTATTGCATCTGGGGAAGTGCTGGGGCAAAGGCCCATGAGTCAAAACAAAACAGCTTTAGAGAAGATAGAAAAAGAAGCAGGTGTAGAAGGAATTCTACTTAGGCCCCTTTCTGCCAAATTACTAAAAGTGACTGAGCCAGAAATAAAAGGCTTAATTAACAGAGAACATCTCTATGCTCATAGAGGAAGACAAAGAACCTTCCAATTGGAACTTGCCAAAACTTTTGGCTTAAAAGAAATACCAACCCCTGCAGGTGGATGCCTTCTTACAGACCCAGTAATAGGCAGTAGAACCCTTAAGGTGATAAAAGAAAAACGACTATTAACACCACTTACTTCTGAACTCTTAACTTTCGGAAGACACTATTTTGAAGAAAATCTCTGGCTTATACTTGGAAGAAATAAAGATGAAAATCAAAGATTAATAGAGCTTGCAAAAAACCTTTTACCACTCTATACCCTAAGCGAACCTTCTCCAGTAGCATGCGTAATAGAAGGAGAGCCAAACCTTGCATTGATTAAAAATTTGCTTATCAAACATTCTAAAAAGGCTCAAAAAAAGATAATGGAAGGTGGAAATGTGGAACTCTTCTTCCTTTAATCCTTCAAGAATAGTGGCACTCCTTACAGATTTTGGTTCTAAAGATCATTATGTTGGTGTTGTGAAAGGCAGAATCCTCTCTGAGGTTAAAAAAATATACCCTCTATTTGTTGACCTAACCCATGAAATCCCTCCTCAAGATGTAAAAAGAGGAGCTCTTTACCTTAAGTTTTCCTATAACTATTTTCCTTCTGGAACTATATTTTTAGCAGTAGTAGACCCAGAAGTAGGAACAGAAAGAAAAGCTATCCTTCTTATAAGTAAAAATTACTTTTTTGTAGGTCCTGATAACGGAATTTTTTCCTTTATTTTAAAAAATAAAGAAGTAAGATGTTATGAAATTATAAAGGCAAGGGTTTTAAGACCTCCCTATAGTTCAACCTTTCAGGCAAGGGATCTTTTTGCTATATCCGTGGCAAAGCTTTTAAATGAAGAACCTATAGAGGAATGGACCATACCCATTTCCAAGGATCAAGTAAAAACTCTTCCTTTTCCAGAGCCTGAAAAAATACCTGGAGGATACAAACTTTCTATTTGGCTTATTGACCGCTTTGGTAACTTAATTACTAATTTTTCTAAAGATTTAATTAAAACTCCCTTTGAAGTATGGGTAAATCAGAAAAAGGTACGCTTAATTAACACTTACGCAGAAGGGCAAGATCAGGAAATAATTGCTCTTTTTGGAAGTGAAGGACTCTTAGAAATAGCTATAAAAAACGGATCTGCCTATGAAGTCTTAGGTGAACCAGAAATTTTTGTTAAAACATAGATATATTTGTATCAAATACAGGCATTGTAATTTTTTAAATTAGTGTTATTTTATTTTAAATTAATTTAACAGAGGAGGGAACTGAGGTGCCAGTTAGAATAAGACTAATGAGAATGGGAAGAAGAAAAAGACCATTTTTTAGGGTAGTTGTAGCAGATTCACGTGCCCCAAGAGATGGAAAATTTATAGACATCTTAGGTTATTATAATCCACTAAAGGAACCCTATGAATTTAAAATAGACCCAAATAAAATAAAATTATGGTTAGAAAGGGGAGCAGAACCTACGGAAACTGTTAGAGCTCTATTAAAAAGAGAAGGACTTATCTAATTATTCCAAATTCAGGATAGGAGGAGAGAGATGAGCAAACTTAAAGATTTAGTAGAGCAGATTGCTAAGGTCTTGGTGGATAAGCCAGAAGCCGTTCAAATTAACGAGATTGAAGGGGAACAAACTTCTGTGATAGAATTAAGAGTGGCTAAAGAAGATCTGGGTAAAATTATTGGTAAAGAGGGTAGAACCGCTAAAGCTATTAGGACCATCCTTGGAGCAGCAGGAAGTAAATTTAAGAAAAGAGTAGTCTTAGAGATAATTGAATAATTTCTCTTTGCAAAGACCCAAATTTATTCCTCTTTTTAAAATTCTTTCACCACATGGATTAAAGGGCGACCTGAAGGTTGCCCTCCTAACCACAAATTTTGACCTTGTATCCAACATAAAAGAGCTTTATCTTGAAAAAGAATGGGATAAACCTTTAAAGATAAAAAGTCTTAAAAAAGGTCCAGGGCATAATGTTTACCTATTATCTATAGAAAATTTTTCCTTAGAATTAGCTCAATCGCTTAAAAATCAATTTTTGTATTATGATTTGTCCCAACTGCCAGAGTTAGAGGAGGAAGAATTCTACTTATACCAATTGGAAGGGCTAAGAGTTATCGATTTTCAAAAAAGAGAATGGGGTAAGGTCAGGTCTGTAATCCCTATGGGAGATTATCAGCTACTTTTAATAATAAGCCCCAAGAAAAAAGAATTTTATCTCCCTTTAGTTGAGGATTATGTAGAAAAGGTAGACCTAAAGGAAGGCATAATCCTTGTTAAGGAAATTGAAGATTTAGTGGCCAGTCAGTGTTAATTTTAAAATAAGTTATGCGCTTTCATATAGTTACCATCTTTCCCGAATACTTCTCGTCACCTCTGCAGGTAGGACTTTTAGGAAAGGCAATAAAAAAAGGTAGTATAGAGGTCATCCTGCATAATCTTAGAGATTACACCATAGATAAACACAAAGTGGTTGATGATGAACCCTATGGTGGTGGAGAAGGTATGGTCTTTAAACCTGAACCCCTTTATCGTGCTATAACTCATATAAAAGAAAGGGAACCCGCCACAAAGGTAATTTATCTCTCTCCTCAAGGAGAGCTTTTTAACCAAGAACTTGCTCAAAAATTGGCAAAAGAAGAGAGCTTACTCCTTCTTTGTGGGCGCTATGAAGGAATTGACGAAAGGATAAGAGAACATTTTGTAGATGTAGAAATCTCTATAGGAGATTATGTAGTTTTTGGAGGAGAGGTGGCAGCACTTGTTTTGATAGAAGCCATAAGTAGATTAATTCCCGGTGTAATTGGTAAAAAAGACTCTGTTGAAAGAGAGTCTTTTACCTCAGGTCTATTAAAATATCCCTGTTATACAAGGCCAGCTGATTTTTTAGGCTTAAGGGTCCCTGATGAACTTCTTTCTGGAGATCATAAAAAAATAGAACAATTTAGAAGAGAGCAATCCTTAAAAATAACCCTTAAAAGGAGACCTGAACTTTTATCTAAAGCTAATCTATCTAATCAAGATCTTACCACCTTAAAAAA
>JBKBRL010000038.1:0-7223 GCA_046292115.1 Caldimicrobium sp. | reverse complement strand
ATTTTTAAGAATTCTTCTGCCAGACCTTGTTTTCATTCTGGCTCTAAACCCATGAGTTCTTTTCATTTTTATTTTGCTTGGCTGATATGTTCTTTTGGGCATATCTCCCTCCACCTTAAATTTAAGGTTTTACTTATTTTACCATCTTTATAAAAATTTTCTATATGCTAAAATTATGCAAAATGAAAATTTTAGAAAAAATTTTAGAAGAAAAAAGATTAGAAGTTAAAAGGAGAAAAGAACTTGGCCTTCACTTTAGACCTTTTTGGAATAGGCCTCCCTTTGACCTTGCAGAGTACCTAAGAAAAGAAAAGTTTGTAATTATTGCGGAAATTAAAAAAGCAAGCCCTTCCAAAGGATTACTTAGGGCAGAGTTTAATCCCCTGTCCTTAGCAGAAGCTTATGTGCGAGCAGGGGCAAAGGCTATTTCTGTAATTACAGAAGAAAAGTTTTTTCAGGGGTCTCTTGAATATTTAGCTGGTGTTAGGGGACTTACTTCTTTACCCATATTACGAAAGGATTTTATTTTTGACCCAGTACAAATTGAAGAAGCAAAAGCTTTTGGTGCAGATTTTCTTCTTCTTATTGCAAGTATTTTGGATATTTATGAACTTAAAGAACTAATAGCCTATACATATAACCTTGGACTTTCAGCTTTAGTAGAGATACATACAGAAGAAGATTTGGAGAAAGCACTTCGTGCTGGTGCAAAGGTTATAGGAATTAATAACAGAAATCTTTCAACTTTAGAGATAGATCCCAAGCATTGTTACAGAATTTTTCCTTTGATTCCAATGGAAATTCCAGTAATAGCAGAATCAGGTATAAGTGATGGTAAACAACTTAGGGAGTTAAAAATTGCTGGCTTTAAAGGGGCTTTAATTGGAACTTCCTTAGTTACAGCAAAAGATCCAGAGGCTTATTTAAAGCAGATGGTAGAGGGGGTAAAGAATGAAATATAAATTAAATTTTGAGAAAGGCCAGGGGCTTCTTCCAGTGATAATTCAAGATATGGAAACAGGAAAGGTATTAATGTTGGGATTTATGAATGAAGAGGCTCTAAGTAAAACTCTCTCTACAGGGAAAGTACATTTTTTTAGTAGGAGTAGACAAAAATTGTGGATGAAAGGTGAAACTTCAGGGCATGTGATGTTAGTTAAAGAAATTTATATAGATTGTGACGGAGACACCCTTTTAATAAAAGTTGAACCAAAGGGCCCTGTTTGTCATGAAGGCTATAGCAGTTGTTTTTATCGAAAGCTTTTAAATAGTGGTGAAGTAGTGGTTATTGAAAGGAGATTAATTGATCCGGAGGTAGTTTATGGAAAAAAAACTTAAGTTTGGAATACCTAAAGGGAGCTTAGAGAAAGCCACAATTGAACTTTTTGAAAAAGCAGGCTGGACGATAGAAGTACATCAGAGAAGTTATTTCCCAGAAGTAGACGACCCAGAATTAGAAATGGTAATCTGTAGACCTCAGGAAATGAGTATTTATGTTGAGGCAGGAATCCTTGATGCTGGTATTACTGGGAAAGATTGGATCCTCAATAATGATTCAAAGGTGGTAGTAGTTGAAGATTTGCTCTATTCCAAGGTAAGTAAAAAGCCGGCACGGTGGGTAATTGCTGTTAGAGCAGATTCTGACATTAAAACTATAGAAGATTTGAAAGGTAAAAAGATAAGCACAGAATTAGTTAGCTATACTAAAAGATATTTTGAGGAAAGGGGGATCCCCGTTGAAGTTTCCTATTCTTGGGGAGCAACAGAAGCAAAGGTAGTACAAGGACTTTGTGATGCTATCGTTGAAATCACGGAAACAGGCTCAACCATCAAGGCACATGGTTTGAAAATAATTCATGAAATGCTTCTGAGCTATCCTCAACTTATTGCAAATGTAAAGGCTTGGAAAGATCCGTGGAAAAAAAGAAAAATAAAGCAAATTGCTGTATTGCTTAAAGGAGCATTAAATTCCCATAAAAGGGTAGGGCTAAAAATGAATGTACCTGCAGAGAATTTAGAAAAAGTGGTGGACCTTTTGCCAAGTATTACTGCACCTACAATTGCAAAACTGTACGGGAAGGATTGGTATGCATTGGAAATTGTTGTTTCAGAAAAAGAAGTAAGAGATTTAGTGCCTAAACTTTTAGAATTAGGAGTTCAAGGAATTATTGAATATAGTTTGAATAAAATAATCTAAAAAAGGAGAACCTATGCAGAGGATCCCACTTTCTTATGTAAAACCAGGGATGAAAACTTATGAAGAAGTAGTAGATAATCAGGGAAGGGTTCTATGTGGAAAAGGGGTAGAAATAACAGAGGAGATGTTAAAGAAGTTTCAGGAATTAGGAGTAAGTTATGTTACTGTGGAAGGAATAGTAATGAAATTTCCTTGGGAAAAGACTTTTGAGGGGGAAATAGCTGAGCTAGAAGAAAGGTTTAGTGAGGCAACTGATGAAACATTATTGCAAATTCGAGATATTATTAAGGAAATGTTAGAGGAAAAACATAAAAAAGGTTCTTAAGAAGGTCAATATGATAGATATATCAGATAAACGAAAAGAAGTTAGAAAAAAATTAAGGAAACTTGAAGGTTTGCCCACACTTCCACCTATTGTTCAAAAGCTTAATGCTATGATTGAAGATGAGCGTGTATCATTAAATCAGATAGCAGAAGTTATTGAAAAAGATCAAGTAATAACAACAAAGGTCTTGCGATTAGCTAATTCTGCTTTTTATGGCTTTCCCAGAAAGGTTTCCACTGTAAATCAAGCTATAATGCTTCTTGGCATGAATGTTTTAAAGATTCTAATTATGACCTCATCTATTTTTGAAATTATTCATAAAGAAGATGTAGGGTTGTGGGAACATTCTATTGGAGTTGCAGCTTGCGCTAAGCTCATTGCAGAAAAGATAGAGCTTTCGGAACCGCAAGAAGTAGCAACGGGAGGGTTACTTCACGACTTAGGAAGGGTAATTCAAATGGTTGCTTTCAAAGAGGAATTTAAAAGGATAAAGGAGCTTATTGCCCAAGGGGAGGAGCCACTTAAAGCTGAGAAGAAAATTTTAGGAATAGACCATGCCGAAATAGGTGCTTTTTTAATGTATCAATGGAATATACCTGAAAGTTTAATTGAAGCCGTGCAGGCCCATCATTTTATAGAAAATGCCAAAAAATTTAAAAAAGAAGCAGCCTGTCTGCATTTAGCAGATATTATAGTACATGCCAGAGGTTTTGGAAAAACTCTTCATCAAAGAATTCCTCCCTTTCAATCCCATAGTCTTAAAATACTCAAACTATCTCTTATAGACCTCAAAGATATTATATATAGATTAGAACCTCGTCTATATGAACTAAAATTCTTCACAGAAGACTTAAAAAAAGAAGTCCTTTAAAAGCCTTTATGACAAAAATTAAAAAGATTACCATTTATGCCTTTTGGAATAGAGCTGAAAGCTTTAAAAAGTGGAAGAAATTGCTTGAAGGTCAATATAAAATTAAAACTTTCTATAAAATTGAAAAATTTTTTGAGGCCCTCTTATTTCATCCACCGGATCTTGTTTTTTATTATTATGAAAAGGATCCTCAAAATTTGCAAATCCTTCTGGAGGATATAAAGTTGCATTTTAATTTAGTAAGACTTCCTGTAATATTAATAGTTCATACTCTTAATATTGACATTTTAACCCCTTATCTTTCTGCTATTGATGATGTGATACTTATAGATGCCTCAGAGGAAGAGTTCTTCATTAGAACAAAGCTTTCTATTGCCCGTTTAGATCGAATTTCTGACAATAATCCTCTTACAGGTCTTCCTGGAAATGTCTCTATAGAAAAGAAAATCAAAGAGACTTTAGAAGAGGATAAGCCTTCAGCTGTTATATATATAGATTTAGATAATTTTAAGGCTTATAATGATTCGTATGGATTTTCTAAGGGCGATGAAATGATAAAAAATTTAGCCAAAATTTTAGTATATACCATCGATGAACTCTGTAAAACCGGATTTGTAGGTCATATAGGTGGAGATGATTTTGTCGTTATAACTCCTTTAGAAAAAGCAGAAGAAGTTGCAAAAGCAGTGATCGCAAGATTTGATTCCCTAATACCTAAATTTGTTAGTCAGAAAGACTGGAAACGAGGCTGTTTTGTTAGTAAAGATAGGCAAGGCAATCCTTGTACCTTTCCGTTGCCTGCGGTTTCTTTAGCTATAATCCCTGTTTATAAAGGAAAATTTAAACATATAGGAGAGGTAGCAGAACGGGCAAGTCAAGTAAAAAAGAAGTTAAAATCTATTAAGGGAAGTGCTTATTTTATAGACAGAAGAGCTTAAAGATATTTAGTATAGTTCTGTCGAAGTGTTAAATATGCTCTATCCTCTCTTAAAGAAGAAATTTTTTCTTTTAGTAAATTGCTAATAAAGTTGAGTATTTTCAAGGCTTCTTTACCTTCTTCTAAAGTTAAATTTTTTGACAGATACTCCCAATTTTTCTCTATAAATTCATATAGATCTAAAGCACCATCAAAATCTTCATTTTTTAGGGCAAGTTCGATGTCTAAAAGTAATTTTTTTATATTTGTCTCCAAAAAACCCTCCAGTGCTAAGCTTTCAATGAAGCAGTATGTGGCACATTTATATGATTGGGTTTAGGCATATTTATTTCTTTAACAGCATGCCATGTTTTTTTCAGATTTTCTAAGATTTCAATCGCATCTTCTATTTTTTTAAGGTCAGGACTAAAAGAACAAGAGATCAATTCATTGATAAGAATTTCATAAATCTCATTAAGATTTTTTGCAATTTCACCTCCCTTTTTTAAATCTAAAATTGCTTGTAAGTAAATTAAAATATCTGTTGCCTTTGACAAGGCATTAGCTTTCTTCGTTATAGCTTCAAGAGTGCTTTCTCCCTCTTCTAAAATTTTTTTGGCAAGCCTAAGTGAATTTATAGCTTTTCCATAGAGTAAATTTATATGATCTAAAGAAGTTCCCTGCATAATTTCTTTTTCTAAATAATTTTGTTGAGTTTTTACCATTTTAGCCCCCTTTTTGTTTTTAATTATATTATCGGAGAGAAGGAGATTTTCATTAATTTTTTTTCACTTTATTTTTTATTGGCTTCTGAGAGAGAGACGACAAAATTTTCAAGCCTTGTTTTTAAATTTTCATTTTTTGCCATCAGTGCTTCGATTTTACTAAAGGTAAGTCTTAATTTTTCTTCTTCTTTAATGAGAGATTTTTGTAATTCCTGTGCTTTTAAATCTAAGGCATTAATTTTATTATCTTGAGTTTTTTGATAGTTTTGTAAAGTTTTAGTTAGACCCTCTAAATAGGTTTGGAAATTTTTATGAGTCTTTCTTAGAGAATCTTTAATTTTATCTAAATCTCCATTTTGAATAAGAGCATCAAGAGAAGAACTATTAAGAGAGTATTTTCTATCATTAATGCTTACTAACCCTAAATCTTGAAGAGGTTTAGTTAGGGAAAAAAGCCTTTCTGAAATTTGCGTTATGCTTTGGTTTCCTTGAAAAAGTCCCCCCTTTTTGGTTAATTCCTTTACTAAGTCTATCACACCATTAATTTTATTAAAGAAAACACCTAAAGCTTGCTTTACTTGAGTATAGGACTGGGTAATATTTACTTGCACAAAGGACTCTGAAGGTTTTAAAGCTGTTATCTTTAACCCAGAAACTAAATCTTTGAAGGTATTAGTTGGACTTGTAACTTCTGGTCCTGTGTCAGATCCAATTTTTATTTTAGCATTTTGTGCATTTTGTAAAGTAGTATCTAAACTACCAAGCTCTGAAGGTAAACTTCCTGACGAAATCTCAATAACATAGCTATTGTTAGCAACATCAGTTTCTTTGCTTGAAGCCCCTACATCTTTTTCTGCGAGCATAAGCCTGTAGGCATTTCCATCAAAATAAACACTTGCTGAAATTTTATCCTGGGCTTGATTTATCGTTTTAACTAAGTCCTCTATTGTACCACCAGAAAAGTTTATTGTAGTCTCGACAGAATTTTGATTATCAGTCCAGTATTTCAAGGTAAAATTAGCTGGAGAGAGTGGTGTATTAAGGTCATTTACTCCACTTGAGGTTATCCTTATTTCTCCTTGGGAAAGATTTAAGACCTTTAGGGACAGGTTGATGTTGGGTGCCTTATCTGTAACTTCAGCTGTTATAATAGATGGATCTGAAACTGAGGCACTTTTACCCTTGAAGAGATCATCAACTTTTAAATTGTTAATGAAATCCTCTAACTCCTTTACTCCAGAGAGTAGATTGGCTACAGAACTTGCTTTTGCCTGTAAGAGAGCTTTTTCTTGGGCAATTTTTTGAATCTGCTTTTGTTTGACTAAGGTTAAACTCTTAACTATTGCATCAACATCTAATAATCCTGTAACATTACTTGTATAAAAATCAGCCAATTTATGCCTCCTTTTTTAATAACAGTCCTATTACTTTTTCTTTCCCTCCAAGTTCTTTTTCTAAAAATTGGGCTAAAGCCTTCTTAAACTTTAAAATGTCTTCTAAAGGTATCTGTTTTAAAACTTCCTTTGTTCTGAGGTCAATGATTTTATAAATTGGGATTTTTAATTCCTCGTCAATTTCGATTTTTAAGGCTTTATTTATGGAGAGTAGGGTTTCATTTATCCGTTCAAGAAAATATTTATACTCTTTTTTATTGTCCTGCTCTGCTTGTTTTAAAGTGTCTGTCAAGGTAATTAAATCTTCTTCTTGAACATTTGGGGGTTTAGACTCTTTAGAGATTTTTGGGAAAGGCAAGTCCTTTCTTTCATTAACTCTTACTTCAGGTAAATTAATTTTGGTTAAAAAAACAGTTTTTATATTCATAGTGTTTTTCCTTATAAATTTATCGGCAATTTTAAAAATTTCTATAATTTTGTTCTTCTAACTTGAAAAAGGAGTTTTTTTCTTAACTAAGGTTGAAGAATTTTAAGTAACAGGCTTTAACTTGGAACAAATATTATTTGCGATAAAGCCATTTTCTTATTTCAATGCCTAAAAAGGTTAAAATTGGTACAGGAAAGACATAGACTAAATGATCTACAGAAAGCTTTACTGTATGAAGATAATCTGAGAGAACATATAAAGCTAACCACTGAAGAATGGCTCCAATTGATATACCTAAACACACATAGGGATTTAACTTTATGTGTTCAGAAGGATTGCTAAAAAAAGGTTTTTGTGAGATTTCTTGA
>JBKBRL010000003.1:0-16428 GCA_046292115.1 Caldimicrobium sp. | reverse complement strand
AACAGAAAAAGGAATAATAAATCCACCTTATGAGGAAAATTTAGAAAAGGTTCTAAAAAATGGTTAAAATTAAAGATTTACCTGAAAAAACACTAGAACGTCTCATAATCTACCATAAAGTTTTAGATATACTTGAAAAAAACAAGATTGATTCCATTAGTTCTGATGAACTAGCAAAAAGGTGCGGAGTAAATCCTGCTCAACTTAGAAAAGATTTAAGTTTTGTAGGTAATCTTGGAACAAAAGGTGTAGGCTATAGTGTAAAATTTCTAAAATATCACCTAAAAAAATTTTTAGGTATCACCCAGGAATGGAATTTAATAATAGGTGGAATTACTCAACTTTCCGAATTTTTATTGCATAATAAAGAGCTAACTAGGAATGGTTATTATTTTATGGCAGCCTTTGATACAAGAGAAGAACATATAGGAAAGGTTATAAATGGTGTATCTGTATATAATTTAGATCAATTAGGTTATGTTGTTAAAGCCATAAAAGTGGATATAGGAATTATTACCGATGAAGAAAAGCCAGAGCTCTATTTAGAATCCTTTCTAAACCATAACATCAATGCTATACTTAATTTAAGTGGAGTTCCACTTTTTGTAGAAAAGGAAGAGGTGCAAATAGAAAACTTTTTCTTCTCGATGGCATTAACGAAGCTTTCCTTTTTTCTTAAAAACCTTCCGTAAAGGAACTTTTATGCAAGTAAAAGTTTGGAAGAAAGATCCCCGTGCAAGGCTTCCCGAAAGAAGCACAGAAGGCTCAGTAGGTTATGATCTCTTTGCCTTGGAAGATACAGAAATCTCACCCTTTGAGCTAAAACTGGTAAGAACCGGCTTAGTGATTCAAACTTTTCCTCCCTATGCCCTTTTCATCTTTCCCCGTTCTTCACTTTATAAAAAGAAAAACCTTATCATGCCAAATTCTGCTGGAATTATAGATTTTGACTATTGTGGGGAAAAAGACGAAGTCAAAATTCCTCTTTTAAATCTGGGAAAAGAAAAAGCTTTAATCAAAGCTTATGAAAAAATTGCCCAAGCAGTCTTCTTAAAAATTGCCTATCCAGAGATTAAGGAAATTTCTTATGAAGAATTACCGAAAATTTCTCGAGGTGGTTTTGGTTCTACAGGAGGATATAAATGACTTTACAAGAATTAAGAAATAAACAAAAAAACCTTATTCCTTTAGTTGTAGAAAATATGGATAATTCTTTTTTTCCTATATTTCTTCCCTTTAGCTACTTAGGAGCCCGTATTTGTTATGCTGAAACACATCCTCTTCTACTTTTCGAAGAAGAAAAATTTAAAGATTTAGAAAGATTTAAAAGTTTTCTTTTACATCTAAAAAAAGCTGGGCATTTTAGTGTTTTTGCCCATACTCCCATATATGTCAAGCTTATCAACCTCACTTTAAATGAAAAATATGACCTCTCAAGGACTTATTTTAAAGTGTTTATTTCCGAAGATTTAGCACTTTTTAATCTCCGTCATCTTGCTGAAAATCTTTCTGATCAAGAATTTTTAAACCTCATAAATTTAGAACCCCCTTTAGATAAGGTAGAAGTTATCATTTTTAGAAAGGACCAAAAAATATTTACTGGAACTTTAAATAATATAGATCCTTTACTTCTAAAGGAAGAAAAATCCCTTTGGGCAGAGCCTGAAATAATTATTTTGAGATGTATTGATCCCGATCCTTTTTCTTGGATTGGGGTTATTGCTCACAACTTTTCCCGTCTCTTTAGCCATCAATTTGTAAGACATACATGGTTGAACTTTAATCAAAGATCTCATAGGTACACAAGGGTCGATAAATTTGTTATCCCTAAGGTATTTAAAGAGAAGGATATTAAAGTCTATCAAGAAATTATAGAAAAAAGTTTGAAGACTTATGAAGAGCTTTCTCTTAATATGAAAAGGGAGAGTGCACGATTCCTTGTACCCCAAGGAGTTGCTACAACTGTTTTGGCAACAGGTCCACTTTTTGTTTGGCAGGACTTCATAGAGAAACGAATCATTCCCCAAGCTCAAGATGAAATAAGAGATTTTGCAAAAATATTAAAAGAAGTTTTACTGTAAGTAGGGAGACAAAGGGTTACCTAAGGAGAGCTTGGGCTTGTAGCTCAGCGGATAGAGCACTGGCCTCCGGAGCCAGGGGTCGGGGGTTCAAATCCCCCCAAGCCCGCTATATCTATATTTATAGCTCCACCCCTTCCTCAGTATATTTAGCTACTAAATCTCCTACTTCTTCCGTTGTGTATCCCATTTTTCCTGCAGAAAGGCTCTTTAAATGGTCACGACAAACCTTGATGACAGCTTTTTCTATTGCCTTTGCTGCCTCTCCTAAAGTAGGGTTTTGGAATTTCTCTCCTAACCACTCCAGCATCATCATTCCTGCACATATTGCTGCTAAAGGATTGATTACATTTTTTCCTGTATACTTGGGTGCAGAGCCTCCTATGGGCTCAAACATCGAGATCCCTTGAGGATTAATATTTCCTCCTGCAGCAATCCCCATACCTCCTTGGATGATAGCCCCTAAATCAGTAATAATATCTCCAAACATATTATCAGTTACTATCACATCAAACCATTCAGGATTTTTAACAAACCACATACAAGTTGCATCTACATGAGCATAATCCTTTTCAATATCTGGATACTCTTGCCCCACTTCTTGAAAAACTCTCCACCAAAGATCCCAAGCATAAGTTAAAACATTTGTTTTACCTACTAAAGTGACCTTCTTTTTTTTATTTCTCTTTCTACAATATTCAAAGGCAAAGCGAATACAGCGCTCAACTCCATATCTTGTATTTATAGATTCTTGAACTGCCACCTCATAGGGCGTTCCCTTTCTTAAGAATCCTCCACCTCCTGCATAAAGACCCTCTGTATTTTCTCTAACTACGACAAAATCTATATCTTCTGGTCCTTTGTCTTTTATAGGTGTCCAAACACCAGGATAAAGCTTTACAGGTCTCAAATTAATATATTGGTCTAATTCAAAACGAATCCTTAAAAGAATTTCCTTTTCTAAAATTCCTGGTTTAACCTCTGGATGACCAATAGCCCCAAGATAAATTGCATCATGTTTTTTTAGCTCCTCAATACCACCCTCAGGAATAGTCTCTCCTGTTTTCAAATAGCGATCTCCACCCCAATCAAAAAAGTTCCATTTAAATTTTAAATTAAATCTCCTTGCAGATGCCTCTAATACCTTTACTCCCTCTTTTATTACTTCTGGTCCTGTCCCATCTCCTGGAATTACTGCAATCTCAAAATATTCTTTAACCATCCTCGAACCCTCCTATGTTTAATTTTTAAACTTCATTTTTAAATTTTTACATTATAATATAACTATCCACTTTACCAAGCCCCCTTACACTATTTCCAATATAAAGAACCTGTTCATTTTCTAAATCTTTTATAGTTATTACCCTCTCAACGGCTTTTTTGGCTCTAATCAGACTCTCCCTTAATACCCCTGGCAAAATCCCTAAGTTAACAGGTGGAGTATATAAAAGGCCATCTCTTTCTAAAAACAAATTGGAAATAGCCCCTTCAAGGAGTTCCTTTTTCTCATTATAAAAAAGAACTTCTGTAAAACCTCTTTCCAGTGCCAAAGCTCTCATTTCATCATATTCTTTACGAAGAGTAGTTTTGTGATAATGAAAAAGGTTAACCTTGGTTTTTCTTTTTATTATTAATACCTTTATTGGCTCCTCCCATCCACTCTGTTTAAGAGGGGAAATCTCTAAATCTATCTTGCCCTCAGGAGAAAGAAGAAGTCTCACTTTATATTTACCTGTGGAAGATTTACTTAAAGAAGATTCTATGAAGCTTAAAAAATTTGGAAAACTCTTTAGTTCAGAAGGAATTTTAAAGTTAAAATATTTAGCAGATGAGAGCAGTCTATTGTAATGTAAAAAAAGTTGGTCATAATCATTAGAAAAATCCCATTTAAAGGTTTCAATGAGACTAAAATAGGGCTGGGGTTTAAGGAAAAATTGAGCTTTTAATTTGGTTTCTAAGTACTCTTTATAAAAAGAACTGTCCCAAACAATACCTGCTCCTACTCCCAGCTCGCCTTTATACTTATTTTCCTTTTCAGGAAATAAAAGGGCACTCCTTATGGCTACATTAAAGAGAAAATCACCTTTAGGGGTTATAAATCCCATAGCCCCAGTGTAGACATTTCTTGGTTCCTTTTCTAGTTCTCCAATTATCTCCATAGATCTAATTTTAGGAGCTCCTGTTACAGAACCACAAGGAAATAAAGCTTTAAATATTTCAAAAAGAGATTGGGTCTTTAAATTTCCACTTATAGTAGATATCATTTGATGCAAGGTTGGGTATGTAGTTATCTTAAATAACTCCTTACACCAAACTGTTCCCTTTTCACAAATTCTCCCTAAATCGTTCCTAATTAGATCAAGTATCATAACATTTTCTGCCTGAGTTTTTAGGTCCTTTTTTAAAGCCCTTTTTTGCTCTACATCTTCAGCCAGGAAAGCTCCTCTCTTTAGCGTTCCCTTCATAGGTGAGCTCATAATGAAATCCTTTGATTTTTTGATAAAAAGTTCTGGCGATAGGGATAATATGGTATAAGAAGGAACGCTAAAATAACAGGCATACTCACATCTTTGGGCAAACAAAAGCCACACAAAAAATTCCCAAGGATCTCCTTCAAAGATAAAATGAAATTTACCTGTATAATTTATCTGATAGGTATCTCCTTTAACAATATATTCCTTAATTCTATGGACGGCACTTTTATACTCTTCTTTAGAAATATTGAACTTGAGGGCAGAAATTTTATAATTTGGCTCCTTTGTTAAGGGGAAAAGTTCTATTTTATTTCTATTTTTAAAAAAAATAAAATGTGCTATAGGAGTCTTTGGTTCTTTAAAGAGAGGTACCAATTTCTTTTCGAATAAATAGCCAGCCTCATAGGTAATAAAGCCTAATGCATAGTATCCCTTCTGTATTAGCCTTTCTATCTCCTTAAAAAAGGAAAGAAGATCTTGAGGATGTGCTGAGGTTAAAAGTACTTCATAAACTACATCAGTAAAATGAAAGCCTCTATAGGGTATTTCTTTACTATTTATCCAGTAAAAATTCTTATCCATCCTCTAATTTCAATCTTTTTCCAGTTGAAGTGAGAAAAGAACTAATAGAAGTAAAATACAAGATAGGATTAAAAAGGTATAAAAATTTTGAAATCTCCCTAATAAATTAACTTCACTATAAAATAGAGGAAAAAGATAGATTAATACCAAAAAGCCTTCTGCTATGGAAAATCTTTTTAAAAATTTGCTCAATTTTCTTCTAAACTTCCATTTTCTTTCGAGCTCTGGTTTAAGTTTTAAAAGATCCTCCATATAGCTTCTAAGTTGTTCTATTTCTTTAGTAATAAATTTTATTTCCTTAGATAAATTCTTTCTCAATAATCTTTTGTTTAACCTATTCAAAATCACTCCACTTTTACTAAGGATTTGTCCAAAGTAAATATCTTCTTCTTTGTAAGGATAGTTTCTCCAGAAATTAAAAACAGAGCTGTAAAAATTTTTAAACTTTTCTAATTCTTTTTTAAATTTTTTTATTTTACTTAAAAGAAATCCGCTTAATTCTAAAGCTAACTCCAAAGCCTTTTTATTAGCTAACTCAATTAAAGCCACACCACCCTTATAGGTATTATTTCTTATCTCTTTTAGTCTTTCTTCATACTCCCTTTTTTCTTCCTCACCCATTACCTCCTTTAAACTATGGAATTTATCTTCTGCTTCTTTCAATCTTTTAACTGCCTCTTCCCTTAAGGTTGCTATTGCCCGATCTAAAGATTTTTCTAATTCCAACTCATGTTTAATAAATTGTGGTTCAAGGAAGGCTTGATAGATATGGAAGGGATGAGTAAAGAAAGGAAAGACCTTTTCAGGTGCTTGCTCCTCTTCATAAAGAAGGAGATGTAGAAAATAAAAGGCAGGAAAACAACTGGCATCTTCTTTTAAAGCTAACTTAAAATGATCCTCAGCAGAATAGATGTCCTTTAAATAATACAAAAGATAACCTTTATAAAACAAAAGATAACTTATTAAAAAAGGAGTTTTTACAAAAGTTAGGGCTCTCTCAATATGGTATAAAGCCTTGGGATAATCTTCTTTAAGAAGGGATAACATTATATTGAGAAGCTCTACTCTGAAATCGTCCTCTAAATTCTTTATTCTCATCTCCACCTGTTTCCACCTTTTATATAAAAGATCTTCCAAAGCCAGATAAAGTTCTCCTCCTCGTACAGGAAGGCTAATATTACCTAAAAGCTGGGGCCAGTTTTCAATTTCTTCTGGAAGATAAAAAAGTATCTTTAAAAAAGAAGGAAAAAGATAAAAATGGCGCACATAAAAATAATCAAAAAAACTCTCTTTTATACGTTTTTGTTTGAAGTCCCTATATAAATTTTCAGCTATCTCCTCTAAGGGGAAGGACAAAAGCTCTCTAAATTTTTGAAAAGTATCAGAAACATCTAAACCAGGGCAATAAGAGGTTTCATGCAAATGTGATTGACAAAAAAAGCATCTTTTTTCAAAGGGAAGGAAAAATATGTCTTTAAAAGGAAAAAGTAACTTTGCTTCAACGGTTGATGGAAGAATGAGTTCATAAATTTCCTTATCATAGGGTTCTGTCTTAAAAAAAATTTTCTTTTTTTCTAAAACTTCTAAAATTTTCCCTTTTAATGTTTCATAAAAATAAATCCTTCCAGGACGAAGGGCTTCACTTGGTTCCTTTAAATTCTCCTCTGGGACTAAGTAAAAACTTACTGGTAAAGGGGCTGATAAAATTTCGCTTTTAAAATCTTCTCTCACAGTAAATATGATTTCATTAAGTTTTAGAAGTTTTTCTGGTTCAACTTCAAATAAAAAGGCCTCTTTCTTCTGAAAATTTTTTTCTAATTGATCTTGTAAAAAAATAAGAAAATCTCGTTCTCTACCTTTAAAAAGAAGTTTAAGAAGGGGAGTGCTTTTAATGATGGTTAAAAACATATCTAATAAAAAGTAAAATTAAAGCTATAGAAATAGCCAAATCAGCTAAATTAAAGGAAGGCCAATGAAACTCCCCTATATGCAAATCAATAAAGTCAAAGACAGCTCCAAAAAATAGACGATCTAACCAATTTCCAAGACCTCCTCCAAAGATGGCACCATAGAGTATTTTATTTGTTGGATCAGCTTTTCTGGCAATTACTAAAAGAACTATTAAAACAAGGGGTATCAAAATTAAAAAGAAAATAGAGATAATGTCTGAAGCATTATGAAACAAACCAAAAATTATTCCCCTATTCCAAGTTTTTACAATGTTTAAAAAAGAAGTAACTTCTAAAGTAAGATAATCACTTTGTATCGCTATATATTTAGTAAGCCTATCTAAAAGAAAAACTAAAGTAGCAGAAAGAAAAAACTTATTCAAACTTAGCCTCCTTGAGTAATTACATCATAACATCTTTGACATAATTCAGGATTAGGTAAAGTTCCCACTTCAGGTCTTCTTTGCCAACATCTTTCACATTTCTTAAAAGCTGTAGGTTTAACAAAGATAGATAAACCTTTTATCTCCTCAGAATTATAGAGTATTCCGTTATCATGTCCAGGAAGTCCTTCTTCAAATTTGGCCACCATTAAAAAATATTCCCAAAAAACTTTATCTTTAAGGATAATAGAAACCTCATCTGCAGAGGTATAGTAGACTTCTGCTTCCAAAGAGGATCCAATGATTTTAGCATCTTTCCTTGCAATTTCTAAGGCTTTTAAAAACTCTTCTCTTAAAAATAAAATTTTTTTCCACATTTCTTTTTCTTCCTTAGAAATTTCAAATTTACAGTGGGGAATTTCGGTAAAAAAGACAGAAGGTTCCTTTTTGGGATAGGGCAAAAAGTGCCAAATCTCTTCAGCAGTAAAGGAAAGGATAGGAGCCATAACCTTAACTAAGGTATCTAAGGCATAATAAAGAACAGTCTGGGTAGCTCTTCTCCTAAAACTTTCTGCTTTCTCACAATATAGAAAATCTCTATTAATATCTATAAAAAGAGAAGAAAGCTCAACAGTGCAAAAACGATGGATTTCATAGATAACTAAATGAAACTCAAATCTCTCATAGGCTTGGCGAATCTTTTCTAAACTTTCTGAAAGCTTTGAGAGAATGTATCTTTCAAAAGAAGGTAGCTCTTCAAAGGGAATAAGGTCTTTTTCTGGATTAAAGTCATAGAGGTTTCCCAAAAGGAACCTACAAGTATTTCTAATCTTTCTATAGGTTTCTACTAATCTATCTAAAATCTCTTGAGAAATTTTAATATCATCTCTGTAATCTTCTGCAGAAACCCAAAGACGCACAATTTCTGCTCCATATTTTTTAATGAGCTCTTGTGGATGAATGACATTGCCTAAACTCTTTGACATTTTCCTACCTTTACCATCTACCACAAATCCATGGGTTAATATGGCCTTATAGGGAGGCATGCCTCTTGTACCCACTGCACAGAGAAGAGAGCTTTGAAACCAACCTCTATGTTGGTCTGAACCTTCCAAATAAAGATCTGCTGGAAATTTTAATTCCTCTCTTTTTTCTAAAACACCTGCAAAGGATACTCCCGAATCAAACCAGACATCTAAAATATCTTGTTCTTTTTCAAAGGATTGTCCACCGCATGATGGACACTTTGTTCCTTCAGGAAGAAGTTTCTCTGCTGGTTCAATAAACCAGGGATCACATCCTTTTTCCTTGAAAATTTCAATAACTCTCTCATAATAAGAGAACTCTTTTAATATTTCACCACACTCTTTACATTTAAAAACCACGATTGGTACTCCCCAAACTCTTTGTCTTGAAATACACCAATCTGGCCTTCTCTCAAGCATACTTTCTAAACGATTCCTTCCCCAGGATGGGATAAATTTTACCTTGTCTAAACTTTTCAAAGCCCTATCCCTTAACCCTTTTGCCTCCATAGATATAAACCATTGATCTTCAGCACGAAAAATAACGGGCTTTTTACAGCGCCAACAATGAGGATAGCTATGAGAAATTTTATCTAATTTTAATAACAACCCTGTATTTTTTAGGGTATCTAAAATAACAGAATTAGCTTCCTCCAAGGTTAAACCACCCACTAAAGGCACCTCTTTATAAAATCTGCCTTCACTATTAACAGGCACATATACTTCAAGATTATATTTCAACCCAATCAAATAGTCTTCTTCACCATGGCCAGGTGCTATATGAACTATACCTGTTCCTGTATCTAAGGTGACAAAATCTGCAAGTACAATAAGGGAATCTCTCTCATAAAAGGGGTGTTTTGCCTTTAAATTTTCTAAAAGATTAGCTTTAAAACGAGCTAAAATAGGTGGAAGAGGTCTATCTAATTCAACGCAAAGACTTAAAAGCCTTCCTTCAGCTAAGATTAAATATTCCCCATCAAGTTCAATTAAAAGATACTCATACTCTGGATGAAAGGCCAAGGCCAAATTTGCTGGGAGTGTCCATGGGGTAGTAGTCCAAATAAGAATATATGTAGGCTTCTCAAGTTTTAAAGCCAGCTCTTTCTCAAGAAAAGCTTTAGTTTCCTCTCTTAAAGGAAATTTCACATAAATAGAGGGTGAGGTATGAGGTTCATATTCCACTTCAGCTTCAGCTAAAGCTGTAACACAATAGGGGCACCAAAAAACAGGCTTCTTCTTTTTATAGACCTGACCACTCTCTAAAAATCTTAAAAATTCTCTTGCAATAACAGCTTCATATAAGGAATCCATAGTAAGATAAGGCTTCTCCCAAAAGGCAAAAACTCCTAATCTTTTAAATTCTTCTCTTTGAATGTTTATAAAGCGTTCAGCATATTTTCTACAGGCTTCTCTTATGGTCAAAGGCGGCAATTCTCCTCTTTTCACTTTTAACTCCCTTTCTACATTTAGTTCTATAGGAAGGCCATGACAATCCCAACCTGGTATAAAGGGTACATAGTACCCCATAAGAATTTTACTTTTAACAATGATATCTTTTAAAATTTTATTTAGAGCAGTACCTAAATGAATATGACCATTAGCATAAGGTGGGCCATCATGTAAAATAAAGACAGGTCCCCCTTTTCTTCTCTCTAATATCTTCTCGTAAATCCTTTCCTTTTCCCAAAATTCCAGAAAGAGCGGTTCCCTTTCTGTAAGGTTTGCCTTCATGGGAAAGTCAGTTTTAGGAAGATTTAAAGTCTCTTTCCAATCCATTTCCTCCTCCAGTGATATCTTACGGTTTTAAACAATCTATATTTTAGCATAAATTAAAAATTAGACACTAAAAATCTTCATTCTCCTGCTATTCATAGGCGGTAGCTTATATAAAGGATTTTCTCTTGCTTTTATGCAAATTTGCTTTATTCTATAAAAGGAACCGTCATTTGGGATGGAGGGTTTATGAAAGAAATAGATAAAATAAGACATCTTCTTAAACATTATATAGAGCACACAGAGGAACATGCGAAGGAATTTGAAGATTTAGCAAATCGCTTAATGACCTATGAAGAAGCAAAAGGATTAAGGGAGGCACTTCACCAAAGCTCTCTTAAACTTAAAGAGATAATTGAAATTTTAACACCTTACCTGGAATAAAAGTTTCAACTTAATTAAGGAGGGAGGTATGAGTTGTATTTTTTGTAAGATAGTTAACAAGGAAATACCTGCAAAAATCGTTTATGAGGATGAGAAAGTCCTTGCTTTTCATGATATTAACCCACAAGCACCCTATCATATTTTAATTATCCCCAAAAAACATATTTCTACCCTTTTAGAGATCCAAGAAGAAGATAAAGAGTTAATCGGATATATTTATCTAATCATAAAGAAAATTGCAGAAGAGCTTGGTTTTGCTGAAAGAGGTTATAGGGTGGTAGTTAACTGCAAAGAGGAGGCAGGCCAGACTGTATTTCATGTGCATTTTCATGTTTTAGCTGGAAGGCCTATGGATTGGCCTCCGGGCTAAAATATCCCAATCCTGCACAAATTTTACAAAAAGCTTTTCCTTCTTTCCAAATTTCCTTGCCATCTCTTACAACGATGCCGCATTGTGCACAAACCACTTTTTTTCTTGGCTTTCCAGGAAGGTCACATTCATCATAATGGACTTTAACCTTTCTTACTTCAAATAACTCATCAAGGGGCATAATTTTATAGGCCATAAGTTCTCTTTGAGCAGCATTTTCTATTTCCGGAAAATAGATTTTGGCTCTCTCTTTTGCCTCTTCTTTTGCCAATATTCTAAAGGCAAGCCCTGTCTCCAGGTTTAAAAATGTTGCAGCCATAATTCCATAATCTAAAAACTTCATTGTTCTTTTCCCAAGGCTTGCCCCAGTGACTGTTTGAATAGCATCAGTGGCACATCTATCAATCTCTACATAGACTAAAAACTTTTTTCTATCCACCCCATAGGGATCCTTAATTCCAATTAGTTCTAAACCTAAAAGAGATAGTCTTGCTCCAAGTACTTGCCCTGCACAAAGATGTCCGTGTCTTTCTTTGCAAACTTCTAAAAGGGCTTCAAAGGGTAATTCAAAAGGATTAAAATAGCTCACCTTCACTCCTCCTCAGGAAATATGTGCTCCAGGGCTTACTTCTCTTTCAGGTACAATTAAAGTTAAACCACTTTCATCATGTGCTGCAAGCAACATTCCCTCAGATAAAACTCCTTTTATTTTAGCAGGCTTTAAGTTCACCACTAATACTATTTCTTTACCAATTAATTCTTCCGGCTTGTAATACTGAGCAATACCTGAAACAATTTGTCTTTTTTCAGGACAAAGCACTTCTAACCTTAAAAGCTTATCTGTACCTTTAATTCTTTCCGCAAAGACCACTTTTCCTATCCTTAAATCCCACTTTTTAAATTCTTCAAGGCTATAGTATTCCCTTTCCTCTTCCATAACCTTTTCCTCCGGAATTGGATTTTCTACAGGAGCCTTTCCTTTTTCTATCCTGGGAAAAAGGGGATCTCCTTTTTTTATTATTGAGCCTTCTTTAGGTAAGTTCCAGTCTAAGGCTTCTTCTAAGGTCATCTCTGCGAGAGATAATGAGAGAGAGGAAAGTACTTTCTCTGAGCTTTCAGGCATAACAGGATATAAAACAAAGGCTATAGCTTTTATTCCTGAAAGAAGGTTTCTTAAAATTCCCCCAGCCTTCTCCCTATTTCCTTCTTTAATTTTAGCCCAAGGAGCTCTCTTATCGATGTAGATATTGGAAAATCTTATAGCTTGCCAGATTTCTTCTAAGGCTAAATGGAAATGCAGATTTCCAAAAAGGTCTAAATATTTTTTAATAGCCCCTTCTATTTTTTCTCTAAACTCTAAATCCTCGCTCTCAAGAGAAGCATATGAAGGAACTTTTCCTTCAAAATATTTTTCTATAAGACTTAGGGTTCTATGAAGCAAATTACCATAGTCGTTCGCTAAATCTGCGGTATATCTAACAAGAAAATTATCCAAATTAAACTCTGCATCGTAACCAAAAGCCATTTCCCTAAAAAGATAGTATCTTAAGGGATCTCTTCCATAAGTATTTGCTATTTCAACGGGATCTATTACATTTCCCAAAGATTTTGACATTTTAGATTTATTCATTAACCAATAACCATGCACATAAAGTTTATTATAAACAGGCAAATTTAAGGCTTTAAGCATTATGGGCCAATAAATGGCATGAGGCTTTAGTATGTCTTTAGCTATAATATGATGAGATTTTTCCCAAAGCTTTGGCCATTCAGGATTCTCAGGGAAACCTATTCCGGAGAGATAATTAATTAAAGCATCAAACCAAACATAAGTAACATAATCTTTATCAAAGGGTAGCTCAATACCCCAGGATAATCTGCTTTTAGGTCTTGAAATGCAAAGGGGTGGAAGAGGCTCCTCTAAGAGATTTAAAACCTCCTCTTTATAAAAAGAAGGATAGATAAAATCTTCTTTTTCAAGATAAGCTCTTAGCCAATCTCTATATTTTTCTAAATTAAAAAAGTAATTTTTTTCTTTTAGATAAACCGGAGGTTTTTGATGATCTCTACAATAGCCTCTCTCATCAAGCTCTTTAGAAGTTAAAAAGCGCTCACAGCCAAAGCAATAGTTTCCTTCATACTCGTCTATATAAATTTCTCCTTTCTCGTAAAGTTTTTGCAAAAGTGTCTGAACGACCCTTTTATGAAAAGGATTGGTAGTCCTTATAAAATTGTTATAGGAAATTTTAAAAAAATCCCAAGTGGACTTAAATTTTTCTGCAATTTTATCTACAAACTCCTGAGGAGATAGGCCTGCTTCATTTGCAGATTTTACAATTTTATCTCCATGCTCATCGGTGCCAGTTAAAAAAAACACTTCATATCCTTGGAGTTTATAAAAACGGGCAAGTCCATCTGCAATAATAGTGGTATAGGCATGTCCTAAATGGGGATAACTATTTACATAATAAATGGGAGTAGTAATGTAAAAGTATTTCTTCATTCCTGCCATTCCTTTGTTCCCTCCTCCAAAGCTTCTTCAGTAATAATAAAATTTTTAAACTCGGATAAACTTAAATTATATTGAGTACCACCTTCCCCTTCTAAAATTACGGTATGCTGGAAAATGTTATATTTAACAATTTTATAATCTTTACCAGAGAGTGAAATTCTGCTTCCTACCTTAGGGAAATGGGCTAAAAATTCCTGATAAACCTTAGCTTCGTAGGCAAGACAACAAAGAAGTCTACCACAGGGCCCAGAAATTTTATTAGGGTCAAGAATTAATCCTTGTTCCTTAGCCATTTTAATGGAGAGAGAAGAAAAATTTTTTAAAAATTGGGCACAACAAAATTCCTTTCCACAAGGTCCAATCCCACCTATGAGAGCTGTTTCATTTCTAACACCGATTTGTCTCATTTCTATGCGCATTCTAAGGGCACTGGCTAATTGCTTTACCAATTCTCTAAAATCTATTCTCCCCTCTGCAGTATAATAAAAAATTATTTTACTCTTATCAAAATAGCATTCCACATCTACCAAGTTCATTTCAAGCCCAAGCTCCTGGGCAAATCTAAGACAATATTCTTTACCCTTCTTTTCTAATTCCCTTCTCTTTTTGTATGAAGTAATTTCTTTTGGATTTGCTCTTCTAAGCACTCTCGGAAAATTTTCTATCTCTATAGGAAGTTTAAAACAAAAATCCTTTACTATAAATACTTCTTTTCTACCCTCTGGAAATTGAACAAGTACATAGGTATCTCTTGGTATAGGTTTTT
Organism: Caldimicrobium sp.; assembly: GCA_046292115.1. Lineage (GTDB taxonomy): Bacteria > Desulfobacterota > Thermodesulfobacteria > Thermodesulfobacteriales > Thermodesulfobacteriaceae > Caldimicrobium. The sequence goes on along the minus strand of JBKBRL010000003.1, from coordinate 2,129 downwards.
CCAGTTTAATCAAATAATCAGGCCTCTCGGGCTTTAAAAAGCCGAAAGTATAAAAAAATTCCATACTTTAACCTCCAATAGTTCGCATACCTCTGTTAGTAGGTTTTAATATCCTTTTTTCAGGTTTCATTTGAAGGGCTAAATAAAAGGCCTCCTCTATGGTACCCTTTTTCCCTCTTAAGTACTCCTTCAAATTTATTTCCCTATCAGAAAAAAGGCAAGTCCTCAATCTCCCATCAGCAGTGATCCTAAAACGATTACACTTATAACAAAAATGCTCGCTTAAAGGGGAGATAAACCCTATCTTGCCTTTTGCTCCTTTCATTTGAAAAGTTTTAGCAGGTCCTCCCCCATAACTATCCACTTCTTCTAAAGGTAAGAAGGTTTCGATCGTATCCTTAATTTCCTTTATAGATACGATGCTTTTTTCTGACCAACAAGTATCATGACCAATGGGCATAAATTCAATGAATCTAACTTCCCAAGGATAATTTAAAGTTAACTTTGCTAATTCTATTACTTCATCGTCATTTACATCTTTGATAACAACCACATTTATTTTTAAAGGTTGAAATCCTACTTCCCAGGCACGAAGGATTCCTTTCCAGATCTTTTCAAATTTAAAGCCACCTGTAATTTTTTCGAATTTTTTAGGGTCCAATGTATCTAAACTTATATTTATTCTTTTTAACCCTGACCTTTTTAAAAGTTCTGCCTTTTCCAATAAAAAATATCCATTAGTGGTAAGACTTAGGTCCTCAATCCCGGGAATGGAAGCAAGTTTTTCTATTAACTTTTCTACCCCACTTCTCAAAAGAGGTTCACCACCAGTTAAACGAACCCTTTTTACACCTAACTTTACAGCTACTTTTACTATTTCTTCTATTTCTTCATAGGTGAGGATTTCATCATGGGGTAAATAAGTAAAAGGCCCTTTTCTTTGACAATAGATACACCTAAAATTACATCTATCCGTTACGGAGATGCGAAGGTATGTTATTGCACGACCATATTTATCTACAAGCATGTAATTTTTCCTTATAGAGCTTACGAGCCAGATTGAAACTATGAATAACTTCTTCTTTTTTGTAATCAGGATAAGTCCAGGGCAAGGGTTGGTAGGTTCCCTCTTTATAGATCAAGGTGACCTCTCCAAACACAGAATTTCCCAAATATAAACGATGAGCATAATCCTTAAAAGTAGAAAGGACTACCTTTGAGAGGTTTAAATAACCTGGGTCGAGATTAATTTTTCTCTTACCTTCTGAAGTGGCATATTTTCTTTCAATTCTAAAACACAAATGTTTGAAATCTACTAAAAAGCTCGGATCTTTTAAATATTCAAAAAAGTAGATAGTCTTCCACAAAGGCTTCCCCATCTCCTTTTCGTAATAATCTGTAAACTCAGAAAAATTATAGGTAGAACTTTGCAGTAAAAACATTCCTAATTCCTCTTCAAAAATACTCTTAACTCCCAAGAAAAAACCTTTTTCATTTTCTGTTATGGCAATAAAAAAAAGAACTGGATCTGGCTTTTTAGGAAAGCTCATTGGTTATATTTATAGCCTCTTCAGGAAGCATATTAGGAATATCATCAACAAGAGGATAGAATAAATGACACCTTTTACATAAAAAGCCCTCTTTTAAAAGAGGATGATTTGAATTTTTAAATTCTCTATACTCTAAGTCTCCTTTACACTTAGGGCAAGCAAGAATTTGTAAGTAAATTTTCCTTCTCTCATTATCCATAGTATATCTATTTTAAACCTAAAAAAATAATTATACAATTCAAAGGTTTAACACTCCTTTAAGCCATCCCACAATATCCTTTATCTCTTCCAGAAGTGTGCGTAATTCTTTGGGATCAGTATCTGGTGTTTTTTCAGTAAAGAATATCTCTTTTAAAAACAAAATTTTTTGTCTTTCCCTCTCATTTAGGGTAGAGAAGATTTTATTAATTAATTCCTCTGGTGTAGGGGTCTTTTCAGGGGCTTTAGTTTCTGTTAGGGCATAAAGGGCTTTTAAGACTTGCCAAAATATCTCCCTTAAGTGATTAAAAGTTAACTGTTTTTTCCCAGAGAGAAGATCCTCTAAAAGAAGTTGAGCATATTGAAAATAAGTTCGAGCTC
>JBKBRL010000037.1:0-7226 GCA_046292115.1 Caldimicrobium sp. | reverse complement strand
TTTTCTTCAGTTTCTCTTTTCTTTTCACCTATAATAGTTAAAATGTTATCTACTATATTGATCTCAATATCTTCAGGTTTTACACCAGGTATATCAGCTTTTACTATAATTTCATCTTCTGTTTCTGAAACATCTACTGCTGGTGCCCACTCAATTCCTTCCCATCTCTCAGGAAATAAACTTTTGCCAAAAAATTCTTGAAATAGACGGTCCATCTCCTTTCTTAATTCTTGAAAAGGACGCCAAATAGTAATATCTGCCATAGCTCTCACCTCCTTTTATTATTTTTATTTGTCTTTGTTTATATTTAAAATAAGCATTATGTGTTAATTTTCAAGATCATCTGTTTTTTAAATTTGTTTTTATTTGTTTTTATTAAACAGGTCTTGAAATTAGCATACTAATTTTTACTTTTATATTAAAGCGTAATAATTAAAAGCGTGATAGGGAGGATTGAAAATGAAGCTGGAAAAATTTACTTTTAAAGCACAAGAGGCCTTACAAAGTGCACAAAAATTAGCAGAATCTTATAATCATACACAACTTGAACCAGAACATCTTCTTAAGGCATTAGTTGATCAAGAGGGAGGGCTAATACCTATTATTTTAGATAGATTAGGTGTAAATTCTAAAGTAATATCCTCTGAATTAGAGGATATCTTAGAAGGATTGCCTAAAATATCAAGTGGAGCTTATCAATTATATTTATCCCTACCTGCCAAGCAAGTCTTAGATAGAGCAGAGGCTTTAGCAAAGGAGATGAGAGATGAATTTATCTCAACAGAACATCTTTTCTTAAGTCTAATTGACAGCCCTTCTCGGGCAGGAGAGATCCTCAGAAAAAGAGGAGTAACCTTTCAATCAGCCAAAGAGATTATCAACAAAATTCGCAAAGGAAGACGTATAACCACTCAAAATCCTGAAGAGCAATATCAAGCTTTGGAAAAATTTGGAAGAGACCTTACTGCTTTAGCTAAAAGTGGAAAACTTGATCCCGTAATTGGAAGAGATGAGGAGATTAGAAGGGTAATGCATATTCTTAGTAGACGCACTAAAAACAATCCTGTTTTAGTAGGAGAACCTGGGGTAGGTAAAACTGCCATTGTAGAAGGGTTGGCTCAAAGGATCGTAGCAGGAGATGTACCTGAAGTATTAAAAAATAAAAGAATTATCCAATTAGATTTAGGTGCCCTTCTTGCAGGAACTAAATTTAGAGGAGAATTTGAGGAAAGGCTTAAGGGAGTCTTAAGTGAGGTTCAATCAAGCGAAGGAGAGATCATTCTCTTTATTGATGAAATTCACACCATTGTAGGTGCAGGTGCTGCAGAAGGAGCTATGGATGCTGCAAATATGTTAAAACCAGCTTTAGCCAGAGGAGAATTACGCTGTATTGGTGCCACAACTATTGATGAATACAGAAAATATATAGAAAAAGACCCTGCCTTAGAAAGAAGGTTCCAACCTGTCTATGTAGAGGAACCAACTACTGAACAGGCTATTGCCATTCTTAGAGGGCTCAAAGAAAAATACGAAGTTCACCACGGAGTTAGGATTACGGATAATGCCATTGTAGCTGCTGTGATGCTATCTCACAGATATATCACTGATCGTTATCTTCCAGACAAGGCTATAGACCTTATTGATGAAGCAGCAGCAAAACTAAGGATCGAAATTGATTCTATGCCTACTGCAATTGATGAAATAGAAAGGAAAATTAAACAGCTTGAAATAGAGAGAGTAGCCTTAGAAAAGGAAACAGACCCCAAAGCACAAGAAAGATATCAAAAAATTCAAGAACAATTACAACAATTGCGCCTTGAAGCAGAAGAACTTAAAGCTCAATGGCTAAAAGAAAAGGAAATCATACAAAATATTAGAAAACTTAAAGAAAGAATAGATCAATTAAAAATTGAAGCTCAACAAGCAGAAAGACAAGGGGATTTAAACAGAGTAGCTGAGATCATATATGGATTAATACCTCAACTTCAAAAAGAATTAGAACTTGCTAATGAAAAATTAGCAGAAGTGCAAAAAAGTGGCAAAAGATTTTTAAAAGAAGAAGTTGATGAAGAAGATATTGCAGAGATAATATCAAAGTGGACGGGTATACCTGTAAAAAAACTCTTAGAGAGTGAGAAGGAAAAACTCTTAAAGATAGAGGAAAGGCTGAAAGAGAGGGTGGTAGGTCAAGATCATGCCATCTCAGCTGTAGCTAATGCCTTAAGAAGAGCAAGAGCAGGCTTAAAGGATCCCAATCGGCCTATAGGTTCATTCCTCTTCATCGGGCCAACAGGAGTTGGAAAAACTGAACTTGCCAAAGCTTTAGCTGAATTTATGTTTGATACAGAACAAGCTATGATCCGTATTGATATGAGTGAATATATGGAAAAACATTCAGTAGCAAGACTTATTGGAGCACCTCCAGGTTATGTAGGATATGAAGAGGGTGGACAATTAACTGAGGCTGTCAGAAGAAGACCCTATTCAGTTATACTTTTCGATGAAATAGAAAAGGCTCATCCAGATGTGTTTAATATCCTCCTTCAAGTTCTTGATGATGGAAGACTAACGGATGGAAAAGGAAGAACCGTTGACTTTAGAAATACCATAATTATAATGACCTCTAACATCGGAAGCCATTACTTCCAAGAAAAATATTTAAGTAGAGAGGATTTAGAAAAAGAAATATTTAATTTATTAAAATCTACCTTTAGGCCTGAATTTTTAAACCGTATTGACGAGATTATTACATTTAACAATTTAACTCAAGAGGAAATTATAAAGATCGTGGATATCCAAATAAAATACTTAAACAGCAGATTAATAGAAAAGGGATTATCGTTAGAATTAACCGAAAAGGCCAAGCTCAAACTGGCAGAGATTGGTTTTGATCCCATTTTTGGAGCAAGACCTCTTAAAAGAACTATCCAGCGCTATGTTGAAAATCCTTTAGCTATGAAAATTTTAGAAGGTGCCTTTGAAGAAGGAGACAAAATTCTCGTTGATGTTAATGAAATAGGTGAATTTGAATTTAGAAAAGCCTTATTACAATAATGAAAAAATTTAAGACCCTTTTCTTTGGAACACCAGAATTTGTTTTGCCTGTACTTGAGTATCTTTGGGAAAAGGAAAACTTAATAGGAGTTGTCACACAACCTGATAAACCTAAAGGGAGAGGGCTTGCCCCTTCTCCCTCTCCTGTCAAAATATGGGCAAAAGAACGGGAACTTAAAGTATTGGAGCCTTTAAAACTTAAAGATTCCTCTTTTTTAGAAACTCTAAAAGATTTGTCCCCAGAATTAATCGTTGTCTTTGCTTACGGAAAAATCCTTCCCAAGGAGGTGTTGGAAATCCCTAAAGAGGGGTGTTGGAATATACATCTTTCTCTATTACCTAAATTTAGAGGAGCCTCCCCTGTACAATGGGCAATTCTTGCAGGAGAGAAAATAACAGGTGTATCCATTATGCTTATGGATGAAGGCATGGATACAGGTCCCATCCTTCTTCAAAAATCCATACCTATTGAAGAAGATGACACTACACCTACTTTATTAGAAAAATTGAGCCATCTTGCAGTAAAATCCTTAGAAGAGGCATTAATTCTATATAAAGGGGGAAAAATAAAGCCAGTACCACAACCTAATAAAGATGTTAGTTATGCTCCACTTATTAAAAAAGAAGATGGCTTAATTAGCTTTAAAGAGGAGGCTGAAATCCTCTTAAGAAAATTAAGAGCTTTCACCCCCTGGCCAGGCATTTATACCTATTTTAAAGGAAAAATTTTAAAAATTCATTCTGCTTCCTTAGTAGAACTTGATAAACCCTATACCCCTGGAGAAATTATAAAAATTGATAAGTCCGGTATTTATGTAGCCACCTCTCATAAAGGATTACTTCTTCTTGAAGTCCAACTTGAAGGAAAAAAACGAATTTCTGCCTACAATTTTGCTCAAGGTTTTCATCTCAAAAAGGGCCAACTTTTAGAATAATCTTTATTTATAAACTAAATCAATAAGTTAACCCTTTTGTATTTGACTTTTTCTATTTGTCTATTTTCCCTTTATTTGGTATAATTTTGTATACTTAATTAAATTATGAGGTTTTTACCGTATGCAACAATATGAAGTTTTAAAAAGATACAAAGAAGCTGCAAAAAAGCGTGAGATTAAATTGTGTTGTCCTGTTCAGTATAGCAAGCCAGAGCTTTTGAAAATAATTCCTGAAGAGATTTTAGAAAAAGACTATGGATGTGGAGATCCTACTATATATGTCAGAGAAGGAGAGACAGTTTTAGATTTAGGTTCAGGTTCTGGGAAACATTGCTATATGATGGCTCAAATAGTTGGACCAAAGGGGAAGGTTATCGGGATAGATTTTAATGAGGAAATGCTCAAATTGGCCAGAAAATATCAACCAATAATTGCTGAGAAATTAGGTTATTGGAATACTGAATTCAGAAAGGGGAAAATACAAAACCTTAAACTGGATTTAGAGAAGGTTGAACTTTATCTAAGGGACAACCCTCTCAAAACATTGGAAGATTTTTTAAAATTTGAAGATTATATAGCTTACTTAGAAAAGGAAGAGCCTTTAATACCTGATAATAGTATAGATACTGTTGTCTCTAACTGTGTATTAAACTTAGTAAAAACTGAAGAAAAGGAACAGCTTTTTAAGGAAATTTATAGGGTTTTAAAAGCAGAAGGAAGGGCAGTGATAAGTGATATCGTGGCAGATGAAGATGTTCCAGAGCCTTTGAAAAGAGATCCTCACCTATGGTCAGGTTGTATCTCTGGGGCTATGAGAGAAGATGAATTTATTGATGCCTTTATTAAGGCAGGTTTTAGCAGTGTAAGAATATTAAAATACGAAAAAGAGCCTTGGCAAGTAATTGATGGTATTGAATTTAGGTCTATCACCGTGGAAGCCTTTAAAGGTAAAAAAGGAGAATGTATCGATGCAGGGCATGCAGTCATCTATATGGGTCCTTTTAAACAAGTGGAAGACGCTGAGGGACATATATTTGAATTAGGGAAAAGGATAGCTGTTTGTGAGAGAACCTTTAAAAATTTAAAGCAATTCTATAAAGAGCATTTCATTTTTATAGAGCCCGCAAAAGAAGTGCCAAAAAAACCTTTTCCTTGTGGAGAAAAAATCATCTATCGGTCTCCCAAGATCACTAAAAAGGGCATTTGGATAGACTACAGGGGAGAAAATTGTTGCTCTACTGACTTTATCTCTTTTCAAGAAAATTTAAAAAATTTAGGTCAGAGTTTGGTTAAAGGGAAAATTGAGATAATCCAATTCAATGTTGGCTATCTCTGTAATGAAAATTGTCTCCACTGCCACATTTCTGCCTCAAGGTCTGGAAAAGTAATGCCAGAACCTATACTTGAGGCCTCTATAGAACTAATTAAAAAACATCCCCATCTAAAGGTTGACATAACTGGGGGAGCTCCTGAGCTTCATCCTCAAATAGAAAAATTTCTTAGCAGTATTGCACCCTATGCTTCAGAAATTTTTTTTAGAACTAATATTACTGCCCTAAATTCCAAAAGAAATCTTCTCCAACTCTTTAAATCTTATAACATAAAAGTTATCGCTTCATTTCCCGATTTAAGTGAAGAAAAAACTAATTTTATTAGAGGAAAAGGCTTTTACAAAAGGGGTCTTGAGAGTCTCACCTCCTTAGCAAAAGAAGGCTTAGGAAGAGACATTCCTCTGTATATTATCATCAACCCCTGTGATCTATCTTTAGGGCCAAAGGAAGAAGAAGTAAAAGAAAATTATAAAAAATTTTTTCAGGCTTTAGAAATTAATCTCTCTGGCATTTTTGTACTTAATAATTTTCCAATTGGTAGATTTAAAGAATATTTAGAAAAAGAAGGTAAACTCAAAGATTATTATAAATTATTGTACGAAAATTTTAATGCAAACACTCTAAAAAAATTAATGTGTCTTCGTATGGTAAACATCTCCCCTGATGGAGAGCTTTTTGATTGTGATTTTAATCAGGCCTTAGGACTGAAAATAGATGAGCCATCAAACATTTTTGAACTCCTTGAAAAAGGTCTACCTTCTTTAGAAGGAAAAAAAATAAAGATTGGTGACCATTGCTATGGATGTACTGCTTTAAAAGGTTCAAGTTGTTTTGGTTCTCTCACCTAAGATGTTTAATCTGAGCTACACTTCTTAGAAAATATCTTACTAAATCTCCGAAAGTATCTATATCTTCATGAAAGGGTAGAAGATAAAAAAGCCCCTCCCGCAATTTTAATAAGGTTTCTTTTAAAAGATCTGGAGTTTCAAAGGGCAAACCATCAAACAGTATAGAATAATTGTAGAAATTTTTTGATATTTCAAGTAAAACATAACCACCATCCTTTGAAGGCCCAATCACTACAGGATATTTTTTAAGGTTTTCAAAGGCTGAGGAAATATAGGTAGTAGTTATGTATGGACAATCTGCCCCTATAAGAACTATCTTTTCGTAACCTAACGCAAAAAGTTGTTCTACTACTCCTTTTAGTTTTTCAGAGAAATCTATACCTATTTGAGGTATTATTTTCCAAGCTTTTTTATGATTAAAATAGCTAAGCACCTCCCAATTTAATTTACCACAATAAAATCCAAACAAATCTATTCCCTCTAAGTTTTCCATGATCCTAATAGTTTTCTTTAAAAGATGTTTATAAATTTTTAAAGTTAAGCTATTTCCAAGGGTTTTTGCCAAGCGGGTTTTAACCTGACCCTTTTCAGGAACTTTAAAAAAAAGGACTAAGGCTTTTGAAAATCCCACTTTTTCCTAAAAAATTTAATGAAAAAAGTTAATAATAGAAATATGGCTATAACTAAAAAGATTGGAAATAGTTTGCCTTCAAGGAGGATTTCTTTAATAGAAAATCCTAAATAGGTATAAGCAAAGCCAGCAGGAGCCATAAAGATAAAAGTAACCAAGATATAAGTCTTAAGAGAAAGAGGAAGCAATCCAAAAAGGTAATTTATAACAGGATAAGGAAAGAAGGGAACTAACCGAGCAAAGGCCAAAGCTTTCCATCCATAAGCATTTGTTAATTTTTCTAAATATTGCCACTTTTCGTAGCCTAATCTATATTTCATAAAATCTCTAAAAAAATATCTACTAAGTAAAAAAGACACCGTTGCTCCTAAGGTAGCTCCAGATAAGGCAAGAAGAGTGCCTTTCAAAGGTCCCCAAAGAAATCCAG
>JBKBRL010000036.1:0-7414 GCA_046292115.1 Caldimicrobium sp. | reverse complement strand
CCTAAAGGTTGCGGCTACCAAATTTGTGGGTGCTCCCTCAGTAGCCTTCCAGTCAGTTTTAGCAATGATTTATACAGGGACACTCCCTGAATCGCCCCTTTCTTTTAGCGATAATTCACAAATTGTCTGGTGCACGGCATATTAATTAATGGTTAAAGAGGGTAATTAAAGGCTAATATGCAGACTTGATAGCTGAAAATAATTATTTAAAATCTTAGGAGAAATAAGGATAGATACAGTGATTCAACTACTCATAGAGCTAAAAACTAAGGTTTGTAGTGGCAATTCATTTATAAATGGGATAGTTTAGAGATTAACTAAAAATATAGTAGGGTCCCTTTTGGAATTACTTTTTTCAAAAGAAAAGAATTTTATGGCATCTCAAGAAGTTGACAACGAACAAAAAAGGAGTAAAGTAAAGACGAAAAACTTCGTGTAAAATAAGGAGGGTAAAAAGTGCCACATCACAAATCAGCGGAAAAGGCATTGAGGCAAAGCGAGAAGAGAAGGTTAAGAAATCGCATGTTTAAAAGTAGAGTAAAGACGGAAATAAAGAAATTTTTGAAATATTTAGAAGAAGGAAACTTAGAGAAGGCTGAGATACAACTAAGAGTAGCCCAAAGTTTATTACATCGAGGAGTAAGTAAAGGGATATTTCATACCAATAATGCTGCAAATAAAATTTCCAAGTTATTTACAAAGTTAAATCAAGCTAAACAGAAGATAGCTCAAGCTTAAAGCTTGGGGATGTAGCTCAGGGGGAGAGCGCCGGAATCGCACTCCGGAGGTCGGGGGTTCAAATCCCCTCATCTCCATTGAATAAAGTGTTCATTTGCAGTCTATTTACTTTAATCTCAAGCATAACAAAAAATGAAATAAAAAAGGATTTGTAGCCGCAGTCTTTAGCCTGCATGTAAAAGGTGCCAGAGATATGGTAGCCTCAGGCTTTAGCCTGCTGAAAGTAGTAATTTATTCGATGACTTTGAAGACAATCCTGCGCATCTTAGCCATAGAAAGATGAACCATAGGAAGAGGAGTCAAAGTACCTTGAAATTAATTACACTATCTGTTTGGGAAATATGTTATGTCTTTGAAAGAACTTTGTAAGATCATCTAAAACTTTTTGTTTTTTATAGTAATACTCCGAAGCCAAAATTCTAAAAAACTTCCATCCTGCACGCTCTAAAACCCTTTGTCTAAACAAATCTCTTTCTATTGCTTCAATATCATGATAACGATCACCATCACACTCTATGGCTACCATATTGTATCCACTTACTACCACAAGATCTATTCTATAACCTCCTCCATGATATTTATCACCTCCTACACGATATTGGGGAATGAGATAATAGCCCATTCTTGCTAAATCCAAAGCAACATCCACTTCAAACCAGCTATCAAAAGGTTCGGGTGGTTTTTCTAAATGTCGTGAATAATAAGCCTTCTCTTCTAACTCCTTAAGTGAGATTCCTTGTATTTTCCTCGGTTTATAATTATAAAAATATTCCAATAAAAATCTTCTAAAACACTTAGGGCTAAGATCATTGAACCATACAGAATGAAAAAGCCATACTTGATCTCTGGCCCTACTTACAGCTACATTAAATCTTCTTCTATCGTTTTCATCACTTAGTACCCCTATCCTTTTATTTGGGGCTATAACCATAGATAAAAAAATTACATCTCTCTCATCACCTTGAAAAGTATAAGGATCTCCACATATAATTTTTCTTTTTTGAATTTCCTCTTCAGGTAAAGCAACGTACAGTTTTCTTTCAATCAACCACGCCTGTTCTTTGCCCTGCAATACAATGACTCCTATAGTTTTCTCTTTATATCTTTCATCTTCACATATTTCTTTTATCTTTTTAACTATTTCCTCAGCTTCTCGCTCGTTTCTAATGTTTTGGCCCTCACCCTCACAATAGGCATCCTCCACATATGTTTTTTCTAACGGGTTTAACCTCTCCGGGGGATATCGTCTAAGAGGTATAAGCGGCATTTCCTGATAACTAAGCCTATTTGAGAATCCAATTATTTCTCGCATACACCTAAAATGTTCTCTAAGTATAATCTTAGTATGACTGTATCTTAATTCAATATGATGAAATAAACTGTTTTCTACATAAAAGGAATCCGGATATTTAAAGTCATACAAAAACTCTCTTATTAACCTATGCACATCTTCCCTGTTAATACCAACAGCTTCTGGGACTATTTGTTTATCATCTCCTATAACTATTACTTTTTTTGCTAAATGCAACAATGGAATGCCTTCAAATCCTATTTGAGAAGCTTCATCTATTATCAATAAATCAAACTTATCTTCTGATGGCTTAATAGTATCCCATATTCTATATAAGGGCATTATCCAAGCGGGTATTACATGAGAGACCTTACTTAAATACTTCTGTGCTTCTCTTCTGTATCTATAAACGTATTTACCTGTGCCTTTTCCCAACCTTTGCATACATTGTTTCCATACTATCATATTTTTTTGATCTTCTATTGTGAGTTTACTTTTTAAATTCATAAAAGCTTTTAGCCTTACCAACTCCTCTGTCACCTTGAATTTTTCCTGCTCCACGTCCATAAGCCTTTTGTTTATACTTTCATAGTCTTCTTTAGAAAATCTATCAAGCCAATCTTTTGCCTGTGCCCATTTCCATGCGTCTGGAAGTTTATAAATTATTTCGTCCCACTTTTTATCATAGGGATTTTCTAAAAGTTCTCTAATAAAATGTGGCAGATCTATCTTAATTTCTTCTAACTCTTTTTCAAACTTTTTATAATTTCTAACTTCTTGAAGGAAGGTGATAAGTTGATTATACGCTTTAGAATACAAAAGTTCGTCTCTTTTTTTCAAAGCCTTTATCATTTCTTCAACAAAAGGATTACTTACATAATTTGTTAAAAATTTTTGATACTCTTCAATCTTTTCTCGAACTTGTTTAAGTTTATTTTCCTTCTCTATCACCTCAATTTCTAATAATAGACTTTCTATTGCATTTAAATCCAATAAATCTATTTTATTTTGATCTATAAATTTTTCTATGTTCTTTTTTAAAGTTTTTATTTCAAATATCATTTTTAAATACTCCATAAAATGTTCATATTTTTTGAATAATGATGCGATTTCATAATGTCTATATAAATCTTCATTTATAAGATAGTTCCATTTAGATAACTCTTTCAATATATTATCTATCAAGTTTAAATAATTATACAGAATATCTATATCATACAAATCTTCTTTACACCTTTTTCCATTTATTAATATCTTCTCAAAAAGATATTTCCTTTCTTTTAAAACCTTGGGTTTAAATATAAACCAGCCTTTACTCCCGCCACACTCAAAGTGACTTTTAATAAGCTTTACATCATTTGATAAAGTGTCTATAGAGATTTTTTCTAAAACTTCTATCTTCGTTTTTTTATATGTTTCAAATTTTTTCTTTATACTATTCCATTTTTCTTCACTATCTTTAAAAAGATTAAAAAACATACTTTCTGGCATATAGTAATGTTCACGAAATATTTCTTTATATTCCGAGTAACTTATATATTGGAGTGCGCTGCTTAACTTATCCATATAAGAACCTAAATTAGTTTTTAAACTATCCAAATTTTCTGTATTTTTAATTAACCCTATGCAAGCTTTGCTTCTCTTTTGTTCTATTTTTTCTATTTTTACATTTAATTCTCCTTCCTCCTCAAAAAGCTTTTTTAGTACTTCATAATTAAGAATTTTATCTTCTGGTGGTACTGGATATTGTAATTTTGTTTTAAATTCTTTATTGGAAAAATATCTTAATAATTGGAGTAGATTTTCAAAATCTCTATCGTAAAAGGGATATGGTTTTTCATAGTAAACCTTATCTTTAAACCACAGAAACTTATCAGCATTTTCTTTCACTAATTTAGCAATTTCACATCTTTTACCTTTATAGTTTTCATTAATACGATAATTTTTATTTTCTAATTCCAATGTTTCAGAAAAGACTCTTCGCAATTTCTCTTCTTCCACAATAAGTTTTTTTAATTCTTCTTCTTTAATTTGAATTTGATTCTTCAAATCAGTTTCTTCTAAATTAGATACTTCGTTAAGAATTCCATTTAAACTAACTTCTAATTCTCTAAACTTATCTCTACCTTCCTCTATAGCAGATACACACAATATTCTTAAACTTTCTGGCAAAAGATTTTTCAGCACACTGAGTGCTCTGGGAGATTTGGAAGTAATAAGTATGGTTTTACCATACGCTAAAAAGTGGGAAATAAGGTTTGCAATAGTGTGCGATTTACCAGTACCTGGAGGTCCTTGAACTAAAACCACATTAGAATTTTTTAACTTATTAACAACTTTACTTTGCTCTTCGTTATAAGGTTTAGGAAAATATAACTTACTATAAGCTTCTTCTGTCTCAGGCAGAATATCTTTCAATTCATAATTTATGTCTTCTGCAAATTCTCTAAAAATACTATAAGTGTTAGTAGATTTAAATAAATTTTGTAAAGCTTCAAGAAAATCATAAAAGGGACCAACGCTTCTGTTTCTAAAAATTATAGCCGGAGCAAAATTTATCGTTGGAGATTCAGGATAACTTTTAATATCTGGTTCCCAATCATCTTCAAACTTACCATCTGGATGTAATAAATGGGCAAATTGTTTTAAGTAATCTTTTATTAGCTCCAGACTTAACCCATTTGATTCAATAGCATTATATAGACGATTTGCAAAATCTTGAATGCCTGGCGGGAGATCCTCTGGTTGGATAAAATCTGTTTCCAACTTTAATATCTTATCTGTATCAATCTTCTTTATAATAATTTCTTTTGTTCTCAAATTATATTCGATAGAAACTTTTAAGGATACTACATGTCTTTTGTAAAGCTGTTCGGTTTTTAGCGATCTCCAACTTAATAAGCCAAAGGCGAGTATTAACTCAAAGTTTTCTGTTTCTTTTTGTGTTTCTCTGTAAATTTCGTGTAAATTATTATAAATGCTATTATCATAAACCCATTCATTATATTTTGTTTGATATTCTTCATAAATTCTCTTTATATTAGGATCTGTGGCTGTCTTAAGAGAGTCTTCGTCGTAATTTTTAATTTCTATTGGTTTTTCTGGCTCTTTAGGTTTTTTAACTCTTATCAAATAATCTTCTTCACCAAGTCTATCAAAATCACATAATTCACTAATTTTAATTAAATCTTTTAACCATATAATTGATCTATTTTTTTCATACTTTTCTATAGTTGTTATAGGTTTGGTTTTTAACTTCGATAATTCCTGTAAGTATTTAATTAATCTTACAAGTTTATTTTCATTCATTTATTATCTCTCAATTGTTTGTTAAGGTTTTTTTCGGTTCCACACGTTTCGTGTGGAATTATAAATAGTTTTAATTTTAAAATATTATAACAAATCTCATCTATGTGATCAAGTTAAAATATTCAATTTTAATAGGGATTTACTCAGTTGTAAAGGCGTCCTAAGAAATGGGCAAAATAATTATAGGCACAAGGTGTCAAACTACCAAAATTGTTTTCTCGTAAGACCACGAATTCACAAATCGCCCGATCCTGGCACCTCAGGCATTGCTTCCTGCAACAAAAGAATGGGGCCTAAGGCATTCTTGCCTTGAAATTAAGTAAACCTGAAATTCTTCCACTATCACCTGGTGGAAATTTAAAATACCAAGAAACTAAAACCGCCCTTCCTTATTTTTTACGCAAAACGTCCACACCAATATATTACAATTAAATAGATTTAAATTAGGCTAATAACACGCTCCCCCCTACTGGAAAGAATATCGTTCTCTAAATTTATCTTGCCTACTAACAAGAAATTAATACAATAATTTATTTAAAAAAAACTTGGTGAGATACAAAAACATGTCTTAACTACTATAATATAGGAGTAATGAGCTATGCTGAATATGAGAGCTCTTGAGGAGGTTATAGAAAAGATAAAACAATATCCTCAAACACTTGCTATTATTCTCTTTGGCTCCTTTGCAAGGGGTGAGGCTAAGGAAATGTCCGATGCAGATATTGCGGTAGTTATAGAAAAACCTGATAAACACATAGAGGCGGAAATAGGGAGTATGAACTCTCCTTTTTTGGATGTAGTGCTTTTTCATCGCTTGCCTTTACATATTCAGTTTGAAGTTTTGAAATACGGAAAAGAAGTATTTTGTAGAGACGAAAAAGCCTTTCTTGAGATAAAGTTTAAAGTGCTTAGAGATTACCTGGAGATGTCCCCAATGTATGAACGCTTTAAAAAGAGGATATTGTTATGAGGATTATTGAGCTTATTTCAAGGTTTGTGCTCCATTTATCCAAGGCAAGGGAAAATGCTAAAAAAGATGTTTCAGATTATTATATATACACAGCGCTTGCTATGGAATGCTTCCAAGCAGTAAATACTCTTATTGAAATAGGAGAATGGATAGTTGCTGAAAAGAGGCTTGGTTTCCCATCTACATATAGAGAAATTTTTGAGCTTTTATACAAAGAGAAAATAATAGACAAGCCAACCCTTGAGAGTATAAAGAGATTAATATTTTTAAGAAATCTTATATCTCATGAGTATTACAAAATTACAGAGAATGAACTTTTAGAAATGGTTGAATTGCTTGAGCATGCGGAAAGGTTTGTAAATGAAGTTAAAAAATGTCAAATCTGATAAGAGCAAAAGTATGCAGTAGCAATAAACGGTACCCGAGGCATCCCTGCCTGAATTTATCTCAGGGGTTATTACGAATTGCATAATTCTGGTATCCGGGACATTGCTATTTACTTAATAGGGAGCGCAGGTATCTCTGCCTATGGAAATTGACGGTACCTCAGTGCCCCTTCCTCTCCTTATGGTTCCCCTTAGGCTTAAGGTTGAATTTCAAAAAAAATTCTCCTAGTCTGGAAGATAGAACTCTCAAGAATTTGTAAACAAAAGATAGGCGCACTAAAAGGCTTTTAATGTAGAACTTGCTGTCTGAAAAGATTAGAGGTAATAATTAAATAATAACTACTATAGCCTTAAGTGTTTCTAAACTAAATTGATTATACACGTTTGCGTTATAAATACATAAAAGATAATTTTGTCCCTCTCCATAACATTACAATTTAAAACTCTAAAAACACAGAGAAGTTAAAGCACCGTAGCCTAATTTGACAGAGTTAATTATAAAATTTAAGGTGAAATTAGAACTTTATTAATGTCCGAAGGAAAGGGCTAAAATTATAAAAAATAAAGAGGAAAAGTTGAATTTTTTAAAACTTTTTTTATTTTTTAGTAAATAGTAAAAAAATAGAAAAAAAATAGACACAGGAATAAAAAATCTAAATATGAATAAAAATTATTCAAAAAAGATAAAAGTGTGAAATATGATTATGAAAAAGTTATGAA
>JBKBRL010000035.1:0-7568 GCA_046292115.1 Caldimicrobium sp. | reverse complement strand
AGAACAGGATGTAGTGGTTAGACTCTCTGAAGAAAGTGCAAAGGAGATTTTAATAAATTTGGTTAAAAATGCCATTGATGCCATCTTAGAAAAGAAAGAAAAATATGAAGAAGTATATGGTGATTATAAAGGAGAGATAACAATAAGAGTTGGAATAGATGAGGGGAGGGCGCTCTTAGAAGTTTCAGACAATGGTGTTGGAATGACAGAGGAGATAAAAAAGAGGCTTTTTGAACCTTTCTTTACCACAAAGGGCCTTGGAAAAGGAACGGGTCTTGGCTTATATATGATCTATAACATAATCCAAAACGCAGAAGGAGAAATTAAGGTTGAAAGTAACTTTTTGGAAGGAACTACTTTTAAAGTTTTCCTACCCCTGGTTCAAATTGAAGAGAAAACTGAAAAAATTTTCTCTTTACCAACTAAAGGAGATATTATATACAAAAAGGTATTAATCGTTGATGATGAAGAAGATATTAGAGAGACCTTGGCGCTCTTTATGAGAGAACAGGGCTTGCAAGTTGAGGTTGCAGAAAATGGAGAAGTGGCTTTGCAAAGGCTTAAAAAAGAAGATTTTGATTTGCTCTTCCTTGACCTCTTTATGCCAGAAAAGGGTGGAGATTGGGTTTTAAAAAATTTAGATAAATTAGAGAAGCCTTTACCGAAAATCGTTCTAATGACCGGTTATGCAGGTGATATGGAAGATCTAATTAAAAAAGAAATAGAACGAGAGAAAATATTTGCCATCCTTAGAAAACCCTTCTCCTTGGAAAACATTGTCAAAATTTTGACAGGGGGGGGGGGTGAGGAGGTAGTTAAATGAGAAAGAGGCAAAATAAGAACACAATTTGGTGCCTTTTATTTTGGGTTTTTTTAAATTTCTTTTATTGTCAGGAACTTTTTGCGCAAAATGGGACTCTTTTTGAGATTGCCAAGGCTGAATTAAACATAATTTATGGGTCAAGTCTTTGGGCTGAGCCTTTAGTGGAGACACCCTCTCCTACTATGGTATATTCAAAGGATATATTAAAGAGATTTGGCTTTGGTAACATAAGGGATTTTTTAGATTATTTACCCTCTTTTTACTTAGTGCAAGATGTAAATGAAAGGGTTATTTCTTGGAGAGGCTTGTATACTACTTCAACAAACACCTTACTTTTTTTAGAAAATAGCCACAAGCTTGACCTTCCTGCTTTCGGTAGTTTTATAATGGATGCCAGTTATCCTATGAAGGATATAAAGAGGATAGAAATTATTTCAGGTCCCTCTTCAAGTATTTATGGTTCCAATGCCTTAAGCGGGGTTATTCAGGTAGAGAGAATTCCTGAGGAGACCTTTTCTTTTACTGTAGATAGGGGTGAGTATGGAGAAAAGGGTTATTCTCTTTCTCTTAAGTATAAGGAGCTCTACGGCCTTTTTCATTATAAAGATATTCCTGGAGAAAACTACAAGGGAATTTCTATAAATCCAAGGGAGGATAATTATATCTTTTTGTTTAAGAGCAATTTTCTTAATTTTCCCTTTCAGCTTTTTTATTTTAAAAATCAATATAATACACCTTATTCGCAGAGAGGACTGCTTCTTTCTCCTGAGGATAGAGAGCCCTATGGTTCAAAAGAGGCCATAGATTATTTTTCTTTAAGTTTCAAGAAAGAGATAGATTTTAAAAACTTTAAGTTTTATCTTCAACCAAGCTTTACCCGCTTTAGAGCAAGGACTCCTCAGGTAAGAACACCTCATAGTGTTGGCAATTTTTCAGCTTTAGATATAGAACTTGAAAACGAGCGGGCTTCCCTTTTGAGCTATTTAGAAATACCTTTAGAAAAAGCAAATTTTCTTCTTGGTGTAGACCTTGCTGAAATTTATCATAGACATTATGAAAGTAAGCTTTATAATGGAAGCGAGGCTGTATATCATATTCCTAAGGAGAGAGAATTCAATTATGCCCTATTTATGCAATACAAAAGATCTATCGGGAATTTAATCTTACATTTAGGAGCAAGATATGATCACTTTGAGCTTTGGGGGGAGAGAATTTCCCCGCGCCTTGCCTTAATCTATAAAATCAATTCTAAATGGACAGTGCAACTGAATTATTCAGAGGCTTTTAATGCACCAGCCCTATTTTATGCTAAAGCAAATCCTGTTATTGGCTATGGCGCTGCTACAAACCTAAAACCAGAAGTCTTAAAAAATTACTCTCTTAACCTCCTTTACCAGGAAAATCCCCTTATCTTTAGGATTACTCCATATATAAATGAATTGAAAGATAAAATAGGCTACGATAGTAATAGAAAAGTGTATACCAATCTACCAAAGTTTAAGACAGAGGGTTTAGAGGTAGAAGGGCTCTATCGAGGAGAGCATCTTTTAGCCTTCCTTAATTTTACCTATACGGCTGTAAGGGAGGGGAAGAATTTGCCTAATATTTATAAAAATGAGTATATTTTTGGAATACCAAAGACTATGTTAAAGGGCGGGATAAGTGTTGAGCTTCCTGTGATAAAGGGGTTATATTTTTCACCAAGTTTTAAGAAAATTAGTAAGACCTATTGGGGTACAAAAGAAATTCTTGGATATACCCTTTGGGATGTAAATTTGCTCTTCGAGAGAAGGAATTATGGTTTTAATTTTAAAGTGGAAAATCTTTTTGATAAGCATCCAATGAGGGCAGGGACGATACCTCCTCAGGTATGGGAGGGGAGACAAATTAAAGCTTCCCTTGAGGTAAAGTTTTAAAGATGACTTTAATGAAAACTTTTGTAATCTTTGGGATAATATTTTATTTTCTTTCCGAGGCTTTATCTGGGGAGAGGATTTTTATTTATGCAGTGAAAAAACCGCCAAGGGTTCCTGCACATTTTTATTTTATAGAGGACCCAAAAATCGAGCTTTGTAGGTATAAAAAGGTGCTAATCTATGGAGCAGAAAGTTTTAAAGAAAGTTTAAACTATAGATGTGACAACCAAAAAAGAATCGTTGCTGGAGTTCTTTATTTAAATTATTTTTATCATCCCAAGTATATTTATGTTTCTCCTTTACCCTCCTCTAAGATAATAAGGAGTTATGGCATTGCTTTTTCTGTAATACACTCAGATTTTTTTTCCTTTTATACGAGTTATTTAAAGAGAGATATAAGATTGGAAGAGATAGTTTTAAAGAATTGGTATGAAATGGAGAGAGCTTTAAAGGAAGTGAAGGGATTAGGCTTGCCATTGCTTTTACTTCCAGACCCAATAGTTATGGATGAGCGAGTGCAGATTCTTTTGAAAGGGCAGTTAAAAGAAGGGCAAATAAGAGTGATAAATCTTATAGGGAAGCCTTTAAACTTACCCAATGAGATTTTAATTAGTCCCTTTCAAGAAAATCATTTTAGGTTTATTCAAAAGATTTATTTTGACGACACCATTAAAGAGGGGAGCATTCTTTATTGGGATTAAAATTATAAAATTTTAAGAAAAAATGAAAATAATACTTAAATAAATTTACTAAACATAACTATTTTCTTTTAACGAAAAAATTTTCCTATTAATATAACTTGAAAAATTTTAAAAAGGTGAGAAAATATAAGTTTGTTTTATAAAGTAGTAAATGTAAACTTTTTTAGTTAAGTTTAGGGTGAAAGAAAGGAAGAAGGGGCTACTACCATTCTCAATATAAATGATTATTTTAAATATGCTTCCTGAAAATTAAAATTTTAAGGAGGTGGCAGGTTTAGAATATGGTTCATAAAGAGTTACAAGACAAGATATTAGAGCTTGGCAGAGCAGGCCAGCTTACTTATGACCTTTTAAATAGTCTTTTACCTGAAGAGTATAATGACCCAGAAAAGATGGAAGAAATTTTTGACCTATTAGAGGCCTATCGGATAGAGCTAAAGGAATTAGATCCCTATGAGAGAGAAGAGTTTATTGAAAAGAAAGTCCAAGATAAAATGAAAGAGTTAACTATTTATGGAGAGAGAGAATTAGAGGAGGAAGAAGAAGGTTTAACGGAACCTGGAAGTGAAGAGCTTATTTCTATCTATTTAAAGGAAATGGGAAAATATGAATTGCTAACCCCTGAGAAGGAGGAAGCACTTTCTAAAAGCATCAGAGAAGGTTTTGAGAGATTAGTAGAGGGATTTCTTAATGCTAAATTTAATTGTGTAGAAATAAAGGAAGTAAAAAATACCATTGAAAATTGGAAAAAACGTGATCCCAATTTAAAACCTAAGAAAAGTCATGTCAATTATTTTGAAAGGGTAATAAACGTGTTAGAAGGAAAATATAAGGAAAATAGTAAGTTAATAAATTTCTGCGAAGAAATGAAGAAGAATATATTACAAATCGAGCAGGCAAAGGATTTAATGGTTAAAGCTAATCTAAGGTTAGTGGTTTCTATTGCAAAGAAATATATGAGGCAAGGCTTGAGCTTAGCGGACCTGATTCAAGAGGGGAATCTTGGACTTATGAGGGCAGTTTATAGATTTGATTATAGGAAAGGAAACAAGTTTAGTACTTATGCTTCTTGGTGGATAAAACAATCTATAACGCGAGCTATTTTAGATAAAACGAGAACCATTAGGTTGCCGGTGCATTTCTTAGAGTTAAGAAATTATGTTTTTAAAGTTTTTTATGAAATGACAAAGGAGTTGGGAAGAGAGCCAACTCCTGAGGAGATAGCAGAGCGCACAAAAGTATCCTACGAAAAAATTTTAGTTATTTTTGAAACGGCTAAGGACCCTGTATCTTTGGAAACACCGATTGGAGACGAGGAAAGCACCTTAGGAAACTTTATAGAAAATAAAAAGAGCCCTTCCCCCTATGAAAAGACAAGGAAGAGGGATATCTCAGAAAAAATTAAAAAATTTCTTTCCACTCTTTCACCCAGAGAAGAAAAAATAATCCGTATGCGTTTTGGCCTTGGCGAGTATGAAGGATATACCTTAGAAGAAATAGGCTATATGTTTAAGGTTTCAAGGGAAAGGATTCGCCAAATTGAAAAGAAGGCTTTAGCCAAGATGAAGCAGCTTGCTCAAAAAGAGGGCTTTGAATTTAAAGAATAGCACCAGAATTTTTAAAAAAGACCTTTTTGTTTAGGTTTAGGTGGAAGGGGATTAAAACTTTTTATAGGAAATATTTTTAGCCATGAAGAGACTCCTTTATTTAAAGTATAACCAAAAATTTTTCTTTCTTTATTGGCTATAAAATAAAAATCCCTTTTACTTCTTGTTATAGCTACATAGAGGAGACGCCTTTCTTCTTCTAAGTTTGTTTCTTCAAAAAGCTTAAAGGGAATTAAATCCTCCTCCGCCCCATATAAAATAACAACCTTAGCCTCAAGCCCTTTTGAAGCATGTATAGTCATAAAATTAATACCCTGGAGATTAGGACAAATTATATCATTTGTTGAGAACTCTATTAACATAGCCTTTACTTTCTCTTTATCTCGTGAAAAAAGTTCATACCAGTTAATGAGTAAATTTTTGGCATAGGGAGAAAGCTCTTCTATTAGATGTTCAAAGGGTGTGATAGATATACTTAATTTTTCTCGGAAATTAATAAGTTCTTCTTTTATTTTCATTGCATCTTCTTCTGGGAAGGCTACAGGTAGTCCCTCTTTATGGAAAACTTCACAGAGAGGGTCTAAGGCTTTTTTAACACGGGCAAGAAAAAAAATATCTGAAGGAGAAATTCCTTTTATTGTTGCCCTCTCAAGAGTAATACCACCAAGTAAGTTTTGCACCCACTTTACCAGAAAGCTTTTTTCTGAAGCAAGATCTGGAAATAAAAATCCCTGTATAACTCCCCCGGAAAACTTACTTCTAAAATTTGGCACTTCCCAGAGACTATTTTTAAACCAAGAAGCTCCTTCTAAAATTTCTTGAGGACACCTGAAACTTTCTGTCAATGTGAAGTAGCGCATATTAGGTTTAGTTTTTTCTAAAAACTCCTTTATGGCTTTAAGAGAAATTCCACGAAAACCATATATAGATTGGTTAGGGTCTCCAAAAAAATAAAAGGTTGCTCCATTAAAAAGTTTTAGAAATTGTAACATTTCTATTGAGAGGTCTTGGAATTCATCCACAAAAATATGGTATCCTGAAAAATCAAATCCACTAAAAGAAGAAACTTTAATCAAAAGCAGGTCAAAATCTAAGAGGTTCTGTTTATCTAAATATCCATGAAATTTCTTTTTTTCTTCAGGTTTGTTTAAAGCTTTTTTATTTAAAGACAATTTATTTAATAGGGCCTTTTTTTCTTCTTCAGTTATTAAGGGAGGTTCCTTTTGATAATAATCTTTATAAAGGTCATAGGCAAATCCGTGAAAGGTATCAACTTTAATCTGAGCTAAACCAGAACTTTTTATCTTCTCTTTAAGTTCTTGG
Organism: Caldimicrobium sp.; assembly: GCA_046292115.1. GTDB lineage: Bacteria > Desulfobacterota > Thermodesulfobacteria > Thermodesulfobacteriales > Thermodesulfobacteriaceae > Caldimicrobium. The sequence goes on along the minus strand of JBKBRL010000035.1, from coordinate 1,198 downwards.
GAAACTTTGAGGGAAAAAGAGAGAACGATAATTTTTTCTTGAGGTATACCTCTTTCTAAAAGATTTTTTATTTTATTAATAAGAGTAGAAGTTTTTCCTGTGCCAGGGCCAGCAAGAACAAGCAGGTCTCCCAAGTATTCAATAATAGCTCTTTGTTCCTCAGTAAATTCAGTCATTCTTTATAGCTCTAATTACCTTTAAAATTTCTCCCACAAAATAAATTGAGCCTGTAATTAAAATTTTGTCAACCCTATCTTTAAGGGCAGTTTGTAAAGCTGAAGTAGGGTCTTTAAAAATTTGAAAATTTTGAGGAAATTTTCTACTATGTAAATTTAAAGCATTTATCCAGTCTTTAAGGGTTACAATTTTTCTTTCAGAGGTAAATTCTGTAAAAAAAACTTTTTGAGCATAGGGCGATAAAATTTCGTGTAATAAATAAAAAGGTTTTTCACCATCTTCATTAGTTGCTCCGAGGAGTAGGAGATAGGGATAAAAACCTTCTTCTTCAAGGGAATTTTTTAAAGCTAAAACTCCTTCAGGATTGTGGGCACAATCAATAAGTATCTCTTTTTGAAATAAATTTATTTTTTTATATCTTCCTTCCCAATTAACTTTTGTTAAAGCCTCTCTGAGAAGAGGTTCCTCTATTTTTACAAAGGACTTATCTTCAAGAATCTCAAGAGCTTTTATGGCAAGCGCTAAATTTCCTCCTTGATACCTACCCTTTAGCGAAAGATTTAAGTCAGAAAAAACATGTTTGCCTTTATAAGTCCAAAGACAGTCTTTAAAGGAAATCAGAAAGTCTTTATTTAGGATATAATATGGGGCACTAAGCTTTTTAGCTCTGTTTATAATTATTTCTAAAGCACTACTGGGAATATTTCCTAAAAGGAGAGGCTTTTTTCTTTTAATTATACCAGCCTTTTCAAAGGCAATATTTTCTAAGGTGCTACCTAAATACTTTGTATGATCCAATCCGATAGTAGTTATTATGGAAACTTCTGGGCTAATCACATTTGTTGCATCAAGTCTTCCACCTAAGCCTACCTCAATTACAGCAACATCTACCTTTTCCTCCGCAAAATATAAAAAAGCAAGAGCAGTAGTAAGCTCAAAATAAGTAATAGGTTCTTCTACATAGTGGTAGAGTTTTTTTAGTAATTCCAAGAGAGCTGCATCTTCTATATCTTTTCCGTTA
>JBKBRL010000034.1:0-7583 GCA_046292115.1 Caldimicrobium sp. | reverse complement strand
GAGCTTATATATCCCCTCTTTCAAGCTTACGATTCTGTTGCACTTAATGCTGATGTAGAATTAGGTGGTACAGATCAACTTTTTAACCTTTTAATAGGAAGGGAAATTCAAAGAGAATACAATCAAGAACCTCAAATAGTAATTACCTTGCCTTTGCTTGAAGGTTTAGATGGACAACAAAAAATGAGTAAAAGCTTGGGAAATTATGTAGGTATTATGGAAGACCCTTTTGAGATGTTTGGAAAACTTATGTCCCTTCCCGATCATTTAATGTGGAAATATTATGAGTTGTTAACCAATGTTCCTTTAGAAGAAATTACTGCAATGAAGGAAGGGGTAGAAAAGGGAACATTTCATCCAAAAGAAATTAAGAAAAAACTTGCAAAGATCATTGTTTCTCAATATCATTCAGAAGAGGCAGCCCTTGAAGCAGAAGCAAAGTTTGAAAAAATCTTTAGCAAAAGAGAACTTCCAGAAGATGTGGAAACTTTTGAAATTCCTGGAGGAAGAATTTATCTTCCCAAGTTATTAAAGGAATTAGGGATAACTAAATCTTCCTCTGAAGCCAAACGCCTTCTTGCTCAAAGAGCCATTGATATTAATAAAGAAACCATTACTTCTGAAGAAATAGAATTATCCCGTGGAGAGTACATCTTAAAGATTGGTAAAAAAAGATTTCTTAAATTTGTTGTGAAATAATGCCCATTTTTACACCTCTCCAACTTATAAAATTAATAGACTTAGCCCAAAAAAATCGCATTGCCCCCATTTATTTATTTATTGGTCCTTATGAAATAACCTTAGAAAAAGTTAAAGAAATAAATAAAGTACTTACAGAGAAAGGCTGTTTAAGTGAGCTTTATGACTTAAGAGATAAAGAGGAAAAGAAAAATTTTTTAAACAAAAAGGGGATTCAAAAGGGTCTTTTTGGTGTCCGCACAGTCTATATCATAATTGCTGGGGAAGAATTACCTACTGAAAAAGTAGAAGAGATTATAAAATCTTTAAAAAATGAAAACAAACTATTTACATGGTTTTTGCTTTACGAAGAAATTGAGGAAAATCATCCACTTTATCAATTAGCCAATGCTGAAGGATCTATTATACCCTTTAACATCAAAAAAAAAAGGGGACCTCTTTGAAACGGAACTTTTGCTTGCTCTAAAGGAATATCAAATTACCACTGATAAAAAAACTGCTAATCTATTTCTAAGTTTAGTGGGTGAAGACTATTTAAACTTTAAAAATGAATTGGAAAAATTGATTTTTTATTGCTTGGATAAAAAAACTATTACTGAAGAGGATATAAAAGAAATCACACTTCCTTCTGACGATAAAGCCTTATACTTTTTAGGAGAAGCTCTTTTTCAATGGAATCCTCAAAAAACCTTGAGTTTCATTCATCATCAATTAGATACCAAAAGGGATCCTGGAGAAATATTAGGTTTTTTATACAGTTATTTTAAAAAATTACTTTTTTTGGCTCAAATACTAAAAGACAATCCCGAATTAAAGGCAGAGAAAAGCTATTCCCTATTTTCAAAAAAATGGCAAGAACTTAAAGAGAATCCCTTAAAAGAATTACCAAAAAGCTTAGAAGAGGCCCATCCTTATGCACTTTTTTTAATGAAAACCTATTTAGAAAAAATACCCTCCCTTGAGAAATTATTCTTTTATCTCTATGAAGCAGAATGGGAATTAAAAAGAGAATTTAAACCACCTTTAAAAGTCTTTACCAATTTTATTTTCAATACCTGGCTTTACCTACAAGGTCAAACACCTTCAAATCCTGCTTTAAAATAAGGGCATTGAGATGCTTCAACTTCAGCTATAGATAGCTTTATAGCAAAGGCTAAGCAGCTTGTCTCTCCACATTCTTTACAATTGCTCTTAGGAAGATGTTTATATATTTCTAAGGCTGAAGGTCTTTTGATGGGATTAAAATCTGGCGCGAGCTTGTCTTTTTCCTGGAAGAGCTTTTGGAAGAATTCCATAAGAAATCTTAAAATTTTTTTTGCTTCCTCTCTACATTCTACGATAGCCCATCTAAGTTCTTTTTCTTCTAAAAAAACTTTATAAGTTTTTTCTTGACATGAGATATTGAAAACTATATATTTTTCTGGTTCATAAAGGAGAACCTTAGCCTTTGACTTAATATAAGGTGCAAGTTCCATTAAAGAATTAGTTAAAGGTAGACGTGCTTTATAACATCCTTTAGCTGGATAACAATAAGCTTGCTCTAAGAGTAAACTATTTTCAAGGTCCTCAATCTTCAAAAATTCTAAAAAGTTCTTTTCCATAACTATCAATAAAAGCCACTTTTTTTTTCAAATCATCAAAATTTTTAGAATTAATATAAAAAGTTATTTCCTTTTTTTCAAGATAGGGTGAAAAATCTACCCTTATATCCTTCTCTAAAAAATTTTGCTTAATTTTAACAATTTGTTCCTTTTTGCGATAATAATTGGGAAATCTAATCTTTTCTATCGCTTCAAAGAAATTTTTTTTGCGGAGATTTATCTCTTTCTCTTCTAAAATTTTTTTTAATTCTGGTGTTAAAAGGCTTGACAAATTCTCTCTTCTTTTCAAATCAAGAAGAGTCTCTAAGATTTCCCTTTGTTCATTAAAAGTTGGTTTAATTTTGTGAAAGATTTCCAAAAATTCCTCTCTTTCATAACCTGAAAGATCACTTAAAAGTTCAATCATTTTAGGATTTAATTCATTTTTGACTAATAAATCATAATATGGTTTCTCCAATTTTAGAAGATTTTTTAAAAAATAATACCACTTAATATGTGGAGAAAAGCCAAGTTTAGGAAGAATATTAATAAGAGTTTCTTTTGGAAAAAAAAGTTCTGCTTTTTCAATAAAAAATGCCTTTTCTACAAGATTAAGCCCTCTCCATAGATTGGCTTCTAAAGCTATAAGTAATAACTCAGCCTTGCTTAGGGTCGAGGGTAAAATTAAAGCTTGAAAGGAGATATAAGATAATTTCTTAAGGGCATTAACTCTTCCTTCCCCAGAAACTATGATATAACCTTTCTCACCCAGGATTAATAAAGGCAAATCAATTAGGCCATACTCTTTTATACTTTCTATTAAAAGGGAAGACCTCTCAGGATAGGAAAAAAGATATGATCTTTCACTAAAATCTATTTCTTCAATTTTTACTTCTTGGAGTGTTTTTTTATAAGTCTTCATATTTAACTTCAAATTAATTTTAAAGCATTAATTTACAACAAATTTTTTTATTGACAAAGGATGGGAGAATAATAGCAATTTCTTTGAAGATGATATATAATGTTAGCTATAGAAGGTTATGAAAAAATCTATTCTTTTTATAGTAGAGTCGCCTACTAAAATAAAAACGCTTCAGAAAATATTGAATTCCAAAGGAAGTAATTATCAATTCCTTGCAACTTTGGGACATATAAAAGATTTGCCTACAAAAACACTCGGGGTAAATCTAAACAATTTCGAGCCTGACTTGGTTATTTTACATAAAAAATTAAAAACTTTAAAATTTCTAACTAAATTAGCTGAAAGCTGTTTAGAAATATATTTAGCTACTGACCCAGATAGGGAAGGAGAAGCTATAAGTGTCCATTTATATGAATATTTGAGCAATAAGGGAACCTTAAAAAATAATTCCTTTAAAAGAATCGAGCTCCACGAAATCACAGAATTGGGATTAGAGAAAGCCTTGAAAAACGCCAGATTTTTAGATTATAATTTATACCGTTCTTGGAAGGCAAGACGTGTTCTTGACAGGTTAATTGGGTATTTACTTTCTCCAAAGCTTTCTAAATTTTTTAAAAGACCCCTCTCTGTGGGAAGAGTACAAAGCCCTGCCCTTAAATTAATCGTTGAAAGAGAAATAGAAATCGAAAACTTTAAACCTCAAAAAACTTATTCGCTAAACCTTTTAGCCAAATCTCAAGAAGGATATATCTATGATCTTGAATTAAATACAAAAAATAAGATAGTTAAAACTCAAGATAAAGAAAAATTATTAAATTTTTATAAAGAGTATCTCTCTGGAAGTGAAATAATTTTAGAAAAAATTGTCTCTAAGGAAATAAAAATGAGTCCACCTCTACCCTTAAAAACTTCTACACTTATTGAAATTGCTGGTAAAACTTTAGGTCTTAGCCCCAAAGAGACGATGTTTATTGCTCAAACATTATATGAAAAAGGACTTATTACATATATGCGAACTGATTCTGTAAGAGTAAGTTCTCTTGCCAAAAAAGAGGCTCATACTTACATTAAAAACTTATATGGAGAAGCTTATGTGGGTAGTGAAAGAAAAATAAAAAAGAAAGGACTCATTCAGGATGCTCATGAATGTATTCGCCCAACTAATATATTAAAATATGAAAAAGCTCAAAGATTAAGCACCAAGGAAAAACTTCTTTATGAGTTAATATTTTCTCATTTTATAGCTTCTCAAATGAAAGAAGCTTTATTTAGAGAAGATATATATTATTTTAGAAATCAAAAAATGCCCAGTTCCTATTACTTACAAATGAAAAATAAGGTCCTACTTTTTGATGGTTTTCTTAGAGTTTTAAGGAATAAAGTAGAAAGGGGTACTCCTTTAAAGCTTAAAGAAGGGGAGATTTTAAGAGTGGACTCATATAAAATTAAAGAGCATATATCTCAACCACCAGAGAGATACACAGCCCACGGTTTAATTAAAAAACTTGAAGACTTAGGAATTGGAAGGCCTTCAACTTATTCTACTATTTTGGATATCCTTTTCAAAAGAGGGTATGTTGTTTTAGAAGGTAAGTATTTAAAACCCACAGATTTAGGAAAAAAAGTTTGTGAGTATTTAGAAGAACATACAAAATTAATTATGGATTATTCCTTTACTGCTCAAATGGAACAAGCTTTAGATGAGCTTTGCGAAGGAAAAAAAGAATATATAACTCTTTTACATGAATATTACCAAATTCTTGAGGGGTGTCTTATTATATGAAGCTATTTGTTATAGGTGTTGGGCCTGGTGATCCCGAATTAATTACACTGAAAGGTTATAAACTTCTTCAAAAAATAAAATTAATTTTTTACCCCAAAGGTGGTAAAGAAAATATAGCCCTAAATATTGTGGAAAATCTTATCGAGGGAGACGAAAAGATCCTAATTGAACTTCCTTTTCCTATGGTTAAAGACAAGGATCTTTCAGAAACTTGGGTAAGCTTAGCTGATAAAATTGTATACTGGTTAAAAAAAGAAAAAGAAGGAATATTCATAACCTTAGGTGATCCTGCCTTTTATAGTACCTATTATTATATCAAAGTTCCACTTCTTCAAAGGGGAGTAAAAGTTGAAATAATACCTGGGATTACCTCCTTTTCCCTGGCATCAGCTCGCTTCAATATTCCCTTAACACTTGGCAATGAAAAGGGAGTCATATTGACCGCAGAAGAATTTTTTAAAAATATAGCTTTTTATAAAGAAAATACAACGATAATCCTTATGAAAGTGCATAGATATATTAAAGAAATACTTGAATTTGCAAGAAGAAATCAATTTTGTTGTTTTATTGCTAATCGTTTAGGACAAAAAGAAGAAAAACTATGGTATAATATAAAAGATATGGAAGAGTTACATGAGGACCATTTAGATTATTTTACTCTTGTAATACTAAAAAATAAAATGAATAATTAAAAAAATAAAATGAATAATAAAGTTTATTTTATTGGAATTGGGCCAGGATCTCCCGATCTTCTTACCTTGAGGGCGTATCATATAATCTGTAGAGCTAAAGTTATTATCTATCCTGGAAGTTTAATTAGTTCTGAAATGATAGATTTTTTAAAAAAAGAAAATCCTCACGCAGAGTTATATGATGCCTACGGAAAAAGTTTAAGTCAAATTATTGAAAAAATTGAAAACGCTCTAAATAAGAATCAAACTGTAGCCAGGCTTGTTAGCGGAGATCCCTCCCTCTATAGTTCAATTATGGAACACATAGAAATTCTACGGGAAAAAAACTATCCCTATGAAATTATACCCGGAATTTCCTCAGTGTTTGCAGCATCCTCTAAATTGGGGATAGAATTTACTTATCCCAACCTCTCTCACACTCTAATTTTAACAAGATTTGAGGGAAAAACTGGAGGGGCAACAGAGAAAGAAATCTTAACCTTCCTTCAAACCAAGTCTACCTTAGTATTTTTTCTAAGCTCTGGTCTAAAAGATAAACTTTATAATACTTTAAAAAAAATCCTTCCTTTAGATACAAAAGTAGCTATTCTATACAAACTTACTCACCCAGAAGAGAAAATTTTTATCACTACCTTAGAAAATTTACCTAAGACGATGGAAGAAAATAATATTAACAAAAGCGCACTCATCGTGGTTGGAGATATTTTAAATCTAATTGATAAAAATTTTTACAAAAGATCAATACTTTATGCTGAAAAATAAAGAAGTGACGATTATATATTTATCTAAAAGGGGAAAAGAGGTAGGTAAAAAAGTTCAAGTTTTTTTGTCTGCGAAAAAGCTTCTTCCTTGGACAGAACTTAAGGAAGAGGGCTTAGAAAATTATTGGAAAGAAGGAACAATTCTTATATTTATTATGGCTTTAGGGATTGTGGCAAGGATTTGTGCCCCATTTATTTCTAAAAAAGGAAAAGATCCAGGTGTAATTGTTATAGATGAGGCCTCTTCAAATGTAATACCCTATGTAGGTGGGCATTATGCAGAGACAAACAGGATTGCCCGTGAACTTGCACTTTTTTTAGGAGCCCATCCCTGCATAACCACTGCCTCTGACCTTCAGGGATTGCCAGCCTTAGACTTATGGATTAAAAAAGAAAAATTAGTTGCGAAAAACCCAAAACTTTTATCCCACTTTATGGCTAAACTAAATCTTAATGGAAATCTTAAAATCTGGATAGATGAAGAGGTAAAAAAATATTTAAATATTAAATTGCTACCTTGCTTAGAGACTGTAGAAGATAGGAATGAAGCTGATTTAATTATCACCTTTAAAAACTTCTCCCTGGAAGATAAACTTGTATTAATACCAAAGAAAATTTGGGCAGGTATTGGCTTCCACGAACGGTTAACAGCAGAAGAGATTGAAGAAAAATTTAGATCGGCTTTCCAAAAATTAGATTATGACTTTTTAGCTCTAAAAGGTATAGCAACTATTAAGAAAAAAGCAAATTACTTACCCTTAACTAATTTTGCTTTAAGACATAATATTAATTTATTAGGAATTGAAATAGAGGAATTATCAACAATTAAAACATTAAGTAACTCAGAATATGTTAAAAGTAGATTAGGAATTTCGAGTGTTTCTGAAGCTTCTGCGCTTTATGCAAGTAAGGGGAAATTAATAGTTCCCAAGCAAATCTATGAAGATTTCACTATTGCTTTAGCAGTTGAGGGAAGTACATCCTCTGGAAAGCTTTATGTTGTAGGTATTGGTCCTGGCAGTTTAGAACATTTAACTATAAAAGCTTTAAAAGTACTAACTTCTGTTGACGCTGTAGTTGGATATAAGAGTTATTTGCGGCATATAGAAGTTTTACTTTCAGGAAAGGAAGTCTATAGCTTTTCCA
>JBKBRL010000033.1:0-7600 GCA_046292115.1 Caldimicrobium sp. | reverse complement strand
TACTGTTAATTGGGCAATTTGATAAAAGCCATCTGCAACAGACTTTTGAGATAAGATCATGACCGAATCAAGGGTAATCCATAAGATTGCAAAAACGACCATTCCTACAAATGAAATCTTCAATAATGATTTTAAAAGTTCAACGATAGCCTCAGCACCTGTTCCGATTTTCAACTTTGTTCCATGGGTCTCCATTAAATAGTAATATTTCTCTTCATTAAGGATCATCCCTATGGGATATTCCTCTAAAGTACTTTCAATAACTACATATTTTTCTAAATAAAGGATTGACTCAACCTCTTTTAGTGTTAAATCCAAAAGTAAGCCAATTTTGGAGGGAATACTCCTTAAATACCAAATGTGGGCTACAGGAGAAGCTAATTCAATATGCCCCATCCTTTCCCGTCTTACCCTACTTTGAATAACTTCCACTCCACATTTTTCACATATAACTCCTCTATGTTTCATCCCTCTATATTTACCACAGAGACACTCATAATCTTTAATAGGTCCAAAAATCTTTGCACAAAAAAGACCATCTCGCTCAGGCTTTAAAGTTCTATAATTAATGGTTTCTGGTTTTTTAACTTCTCCGTAGCTCCATTCTCTAATCTTCTCAGGACTTGCTAATCCTATTTTCACAGCCCTAATTTTCACTATATCTTTGGGCTTTTCTAAAATACTCAAAAGATCTTTCATACTTTTTAACCCCCTTATATCAACAAATTTTATTATTCTTCTATTAATTCTACTTCTAAGGCTAAACCTTGGAGTTCTTTAGTTAATACTTTAAAACTTTCGGGGAGACCCGCCTCTAAAAAGTTCTTACCTTTTATAAGGTTTTCATACATCCGTGTTCTACCATCCACATCATCACTTTTTACAGTTAAAAATTCTTGCAACGTGTATGCAGCACCATAGGCCTCAATAGCCCAAACCTCCATCTCACCTAATCTCTGACCTCCGAACTGGGACTTTCCTCCAAGGGGCTGTTGAGTAATTAAAGAATATGGTCCAATGGAGCGAGCATGGATCTTATCATCCACTAAGTGGTGTAATTTTAACATATGCATATAACCTACAGTAATTTTCTCCATAAAAGGCTCTCCTGTCATTCCATCATAGAGAATAGTGGTCCCACTCTCATCTAATCCAGCTAATCTCAGCCATTTCTTTATTTCCTCTTCAGTGGCTCCAGAAAAAACAGGGGTTGCCACAGGAATTCCATCTTCAAAAGCTTTAGCTAACTCCAAAATTTCTTCATCACTCTTTCCTTCCACAAACTTAAAATATTCCTCTTCATTAAAAATTTCTCTTAACAAAGCCTTCACTGCTTCTACTTGATAGTCCTGAGCAAGCTTGGCCAATTTAGCACCTAATTCTTTACATGCCCATCCTAAATGGGTCTCAAGTAATTGTCCAATGTTCATACGAGATGGAACTCCAAGAGGTGAAAGAATTATATCCACAGGTCTACCATCTGGTAGAAAGGGCATATCTTCTATGGGAACTATCTTTGAGACTACACCTTTATTTCCATGTCTCCCTGCCATTTTATCTCCAGGCTGTAATTTTCTTTTCATAGCCACATACACTTTAACTATTTTTAATACTCCAGGAGGTAATTCCTCCCCTTTTTTAATTTTGTTTATTTTCCCCTCATATTCTTCAATTATTTCTCTTTTCTTCCTTTCGAAAGCTTTAAAGAGCTCTTGAAGAATATTCTTCTTCTCCTGAGAGACTATTTCTTTAAGTCTATTCAAAAGAGCTGAAGGTATACTCATCAAGGCATCTTTTGTAATAACTTCGCCTTTCTTCAAGAAAACCTCTCCTTCCCATTCCAAATTTTCTTTTACTACCTCACCTTCTAACACTTGGGCCAATTTATTGATAAGGCTTCTTTTTAAAATCTCTAAAATATCTGCTTGAGTTTTTAAAAGCTTTGCAATTGTGTCATCCTCTTTAGCCCTGGCTCTACTGTCTTTTTCTACTCCCTTCCTTGTTAATACTTTAGTATCAATAACGATACCCTCAATTCCTGCAGGAACCCTGAGGGAAGTATCTTTTACATCTCTTGCCTTTTCTCCAAAAATAGCTCTCAAAAGTTTTTCCTCAGGTGTTAAAGTTGTCTCCCCTTTAGGAGTTACTTTACCTACTAATATATCTCCAGGCCGTACATAACTTCCAATTTTTACTATTCCGCTCTCATCCAGATGTTGTAATGCCTCTTCTCCAATATTTGGTAAATCCCTGGTGATTTCTTCTTTACCCAGCTTAGTCTCTCTGGCTACACATTCAAATTCCTCAATATGAATAGAAGTAAAAACATCATCTTTTACTAATCTTTCCGAGATAATAATAGAATCTTCAAAATTATATCCCATCCAAGGCATAAAAGCTACTAACACATCCTTTCCTAAAGCTAACTCTCCTCTATCCATAGAAGGACCATCAGCTAAAATATCTCCCTTTTTAACCCGTTGCCCTACCTTAACTACTGGTTTTTGATTAAAGGTGGTATTTTGATTAGACTTAACCCATTTTTTTAAATTATAAACTTTCACCTCTGGAAAATTATCCTCTCCTCTCTCATAACTAACGATAATTTTTTGACTATCCACATATTCTACTCTTCCATCTCCTTCCGCCATAAGCAATAAACCAGTATTTTTAGGCACATCTCTTTCCATTCCTGAACCCACAAGAGGTGCTTGAGTCCGAATTAAGGGTACTGCTTGTCTTTGCATATTTGATCCCATAAGGGCCCTGTTTGCATCATCGTGTTCCAAAAAGGGAATTAGTGATGTAGATACACTTACAATCTGAGCAGGAAAAAGATCAACCAAATCAACTTCATCTTTTCTTGTTAATATAAACTCTCCATTTTTCCTTGCAGGCACCATTTCATCTAAAATATTTCCCTCATGGTCAATATTAATAGTAGATTGAGCTATAACTAAGTCTTTTTCCTCCGCTGCATTCATATATATAACTTGATTGGTAACATTTCCATCTTTTACCATCCTATAAGGCGTCTCCAAAAATCCGTAAGGATTGGTTTTAGCAAAAGTGGTAGGGGACACAATCAATCCAATATTAGGACCCTCTGGTGTTTCTATAGGACAAATTCTTCCATAATGACTTGGATGGACATCTCTCACTTCAAAACCGGCTCTTTCTCTTGTTAACCCTCCTGGGCCAAGGGCAGAAAGCCTTCTAATATGGGTTAGCATTGAAAGAACATTGGTTTGATCCATAAACTGAGAAAGTTGTCCTTGTGCAAAAAACTCTTTTACTGCAGAGATAACAGGTTTACTATTAATTATCTCCCCAGGTGTTGTATTTGCCACTTCTTCTAATTGAAGTTTTTCCTTCACCATTCTCTCCATTCTCATTAAGCCAAGTAAAAACTGATTTTCTACCAGCTCCCCTACCGGTCTTATACGCCTATTGGCAAGACTATCTATATCGTCTCCTTCTTCTTCCTTTTCTTTCATCCTTATTAATTCTTTAAGAATAGCTATAACATCATCTAAAGTAAGTGTCCTAACTGTTATAGGAATATCTAATCCTAAACGAAGGTTCATCTTATATCTTCCAATCTCAGAAAGGTCGAAAGTCTGTTGTTCAAAAAAGAGGGAGTTAAAGTAGGCCTCTGCTACTTCTAAAGTAGCAGGACTTGTAGGCCTCATTTTCTTATATATCTCAAGAAGAGCTGCCTCCCTAGTATTAGATTTATCACTTTTGAGCGAATCTCTCAAGGCTAATGAATACCGCTGAAAATCTGTATAAAGTACCATTATTTCTTTAATCTCTTTTTCCCTTAATTTCTTCAAAGTTTCAGAGGTTATTTCAGTATTTATGGGTAAGAGTACTTCTCCAGTGCCAGGTTCCACTATCTCCTTGGCGCTAATTTTCCCTAAAATTAGAGAATCTGGCCCTACTATTTTAGTGATACCAAGTTCCTTTAGTTTTCTTACAATTCCTGCACTTATTACCTTTCCCTTTCTTACTAAAATTTCTCCTGTTTCAGGATGAATAAAGTCTGTTTCAGCTCTGCTACCAGCTAATAAATCAAAATTTACCTCACGTTCAACCCCTTCAGGCAATATATAATATTTCTCTACAGGATAAAAAAGATTTAATATAGCTTCCTCTGATAAACCCATCGCCTTTAAAAAAACCGTTGCTGAAATATTTTTTCTTTTATCAATTCTCACAAAAAACCTTCCTTTATAGTCATATATAAAATCTATCCAGGATCCCTTAACGGGAATAACTCTCGCTATATAGGTCAAACGGCCTGCTTTGGCTTGCGTTTTATCTTTTTCAAAAATAACTCCAGGAGATCTCTGTAACTGACTTACTACCGCCCTTTCCGTACCATTAATAATAAACCTACCATCTTCAGTCATTAATGGTATACTTCCAAAATAAAGCTCCTGCTCTTTTATATCTCTTATGCTCTTAACCCCAGTATCTGGATCCACATCATAAGTTACAAGCCTCACCCTTAATTTCATCGGAGCCTCATAGGTTTGCCCCTTCTCCTTGGCTTCATCTGGTGTATACTCAGGAGGTAAAAGTTTATAATCTAAATACTCTAAAACTGAATTTTCAGCATAATCCTTTATGGGAAATATAGATTTAAAAGCTCTATGGATTCCCACATCATTTCTATTCTCTGGTGGTGTATTTGCTTGCAAAAAATTCTCATAGGATCTTTTAGGAATTTCTAAAAGATTAGGCAAATCCATAATCAACTTTACTTTCCCAAAATTTTTTCTTATTCTTAAACTGTTACTATTCTTAGACATCCTAAAGGACCCTCCCTTTGATTATATAAATGATATAATGGGACCCCCCACTTTTCTTTGCAATGGGGGCCCAAATTTTAAAATATTCTGGCTTTTAAAAATTGTCAAGATTACTTAATTTCTACTTTTGCTCCAACTTCTTCTAATTTTTTCTTAATCTCCTCAGCTTCTGCTTTAGATATACCTGTTTTAACTGGTTTAGGAGCTGACTCAACAAGATCTTTGGCCTCCTTCAAACCAAGCCCTGTAATCTCTCTTACAACCTTAATTACATTAATCTTGTTAGCTCCAGCTTCTGCTAAAATTACATCAAATTCTGTTTTTTCTTCAGCAGGTGCTGCTTCTTGAGCTGCAGCCACACCAGGCATAGCTGCAACAGCTGCCACAGGAGCTGCTGCTGTAACACCAAATCTCTCTTCTAACTCCTTAATAAACTGAGAAAGTTCAAGCACAGTCATGTTAGAAATAAACTCAATCACTTCTTCCTTAGTTACAGCCATCTCTTAACCCTCCTTTTTTATTTTCATTTTTTAATTAACTACCCCCCTTTACTTTTCTTTTCTTCAATAGCTTTAAGCACATAAAGAAATTGCCTCAAAATTGCTGTAAATACTCCAATAAAATTAGCAAGTGGAGCTTGAATAGTACCTAAAAGTTGCGCTATAAGCACATCCTTTGTAGGTAACTTCACAAGCTCATCAATGGCTTTAGCATCATATCCCTTCCCTTTAAAAACTACTCCTTTAAGCTCAAGTCCAGGATGACTCTTTACAAAGTCCTTTAATACCTTAGCTAAATCTACAGGATCTCTATAGGAAAATACTAATGCCGAAGGTCCCTCCACATAATCCATAACTGGTTTAAAAGGTGTATCTTCTGTGGCAATTCTAATTAAATTATTTTTAAAAACTCTATACTCACCGTCCTTCTCTCTCACAAGCTTTCTAATTTCATTTACCTCTATAACTTTTAACCCTTTAAAAGAAGCTACAAATACTGCCTCAGACCTACTAAGCTTGTCCTTTAAATTCTTCAACATTTCCGCCTTTTTTTCCTTCGTAATCAAGGCTAACCTCCTAAAATTTTCTTCTCTGAAAGGATACCCTTTCGCCTAAAGTAGGCTCCGCCCTCGGGCGGTAATTAAGCGGGCCACCGCACCTACTTATCTTTGGCCAAAAGGGCCCCCTTAAATTGAGAGCACCTTGGCCGATATTTCTCTCATTAATCTCCAGAATATTTCTGGAGCAAATTTTTTACATCATTAATATCAACTTTAATACCAGGGCCCATCGTCGTAGAAAGTGCAATACTCCTTATATATTGTCCCTTAGCCGCTGAGGGCTTAGCCTTAAGCAAAGCCTCAAAAAAGGCAGCTAAGTTTTCTAATATCTTCTTTTCTCCAAAAGAAACTTTACCAACAGGGGCATGCACAACCCCAGCTCTATCTACCTTAAAATCTACCTTCCCTGCTTTTATATCTTTCACAGCCTTTGCTACATCAAAAGTTACTGTGCCAGTTTTAGTACTGGGCATAAGACCCCTTGGACCAAGTATCTTCCCGAGCTTACTCACTTGGCCCATCATATCAGGAGTTGCTATTACTTTGTCAAAGTCCAGCCAATTTTCCTCTTGAATCTTTTTGATTAAATCTTCATCTCCCACATAATCTGCACCAGCCTCAAGCGCTTCTTTTGCCTTCTCTCCTTTTGCAAAAACTAAAACTCTTGCTACTTTACCAGTTCCATGTGGCAAAACCACAGATCCTCTAACCATCTGATCAGCATGACGAGGATCAACTCCTAATACTACAGCCACTTCCACAGTCTCATCAAACTTTGCATAAGAAGTTTCTAAAGATAACCTTACCGCTTCCTCAAAAGTATATTTTCTTGTTCTATCAACTTTAGCTAATGCCTCTCTGTATTTTTTACCTCTTCTTGGCATAACCCTTCTCCTTAATCTACAATTTCAATGCCCATAGATTTCGCAGTACCTTCTATAGTCTTTATCGCAGCCTCTAAAGAGGATGCTGTCATATCGGCCATCTTCATCTTAGCTATCTCTTCAAGCTGCTTCCTTGTAATCTTTCCTACAATCTCTTTCTTTGGATTATGTGCACCTGTCTCAATTCCTGCTGCTTTTTTAAGCAACACTGAGGCAGGAGGTGTTTTAAGCTCAAAAGTAAAAGATCTATCTGCATAAATTGTAATCACCACTGGAATAATATATCCCTCCTGTCCTCTTGTTTTCTCATTAAAGGCCTTTACAAATTCCATTATGTTTACACCATGCTGACCCAATGCTGGCCCAACAGGTGGAGCAGGTGTAGCTTGTCCTGCTGGCAATTGCAACTTTACTTGGGCTATTACTTTTTTCGCCATTTATATTTATCCCCCCTTTACGTTCTAAATCTTTTGTAAATTGGTAAAATCTATATCTACCGGAGTTTCCCTTCCAAAAATACTTACTAAAACCCTCACCTTCCCCTTATCTGCTCTCACCTCATCTACCACACCAATAAAATTAGCAAAGGGACCTTCTATTATTTTTACTTTATCCCCGGGCATAAATTGATACCTTGGTTTAGGCTTAATTTCTTCAACTACAAATTGATTGATTAGTCTTTCTACCTCCTCTGTCCTAAAGAGAGAAACTTTATCCCCACCAACCACATCAAGCACTCCTTCAATATCTTTAATTCCCTTTTTTAAATCTTCATCTATCTCACCATAAACTAAAAAATATCCGGAATAAAACATTCCCTCCAATTGCTTCTCAGGAGA
>JBKBRL010000032.1:0-7629 GCA_046292115.1 Caldimicrobium sp. | reverse complement strand
ATAATTAAATCATTGGGAATAACTTTATTAATCACTCTCTTTAATTTGTAAGAAGCTGTCTCTGGAGCAAAGGCAATGCTTTTTGTAGTTTTAAGCAAGGAGAGAAAAGCCTCATTTAAAGCATCTAATCTTAAAGAAGAAAAAGTAAGGGTAACACCTTTTTTTAAAAGAGCCTCTCCTAAGGTTATTACTTCCTCTCTATTTACGAATTCTAATCCCACTATTCCCACTTTACTTTCAGCAGGTATTTCCTCTATCTTACTTAAAAGGGCCTCCTTTTTAAATCTCCTTGGGGGTCTATAGATAAAACCTGCTAAACAAAATCTACAGGCTCTTCCACAACCTCTTGATACCTCCAAAAGATAACTCTCTTTAAATTGGGCTTTCTCTGAGATAAGTTTTGTTAAGATGGGTTCTTTTAATACACTCGCTTTAGCTACTTTTATACTTTTCTTAGCAGTTTTAAGTTCGTTCCAGCTATGAATAGAGAAAAAAAAATCAAATTGAGAAAGTTTTTCTAAAAGAGTCTCTTTAATATGGGCATATTCTATAAAAAGAGGGACAACACTTTCTTCCATTGCTTCCCATTCACCCAAGAGAAATCCATCTAAAAAAGAAAGAAGGGGAAAGGGATTACTCCAGGTGGCGATACCTCCTCCTAAGAGAATTTCTTTTCTCATAGAAGGATTAAGCTTAAGGCCTTCTTTTAAAAGAATTTTTAAGACCTTTACATAATCCCCTTCGAAAGAAATAGAAAATAGCCACAAAGGGAAATCTTTTAATGGTCTATTATTCTCAATAGACCTTATTTTATCCTCTTCATAAAAAAATCTTTCACAAACTATCTTTTCATAACTGTTTAATCTCTCATAGAGGTGTAGGAAACCAAGATTTGACATCCCAATCTCATATTTATTTGGAAAAATAAGGGCAATAGGAAGCCTTCCCCTCCACCTCTTTCTTATATAATTTTTTTCATATTTTAAATAATCTCTCATCATCTCTGCCTCTTCTACTACCTTTTAGAATTTTAGATTATATTTAGGGAAGATGCAAATTAAAATATATGGGCTAATTTTAATAGGTGTTTTTTTAGGACTCCTTTTTATCACAGGTTTATCTCAGAAAAAAGAAAAAATTCAAAAAAAAGAGATTCCTCTTCTTACTACAGGCAAACCTGAATTATGTTTACTCTGTCATGAAGAAAAAATTCAAGAAAAAGCCCATAGCAGAGAAATTTTAGGATGTTCAAGCTGTCATTTAGGAAACCCTTTGGCTAAAACCAAAAAGGAAGCCCATAAAGGTATAATCAAAAACCCTTCAGACCTTAGGGTTATTCACAAAACTTGCGGCCAACCCAATTGTCATCCCTCAGATATAAAAAAAGTCAGACATTCTCTTATGGCAACTAATCATGGAATTATTAGAAGATTACTTTTTATCTTTGGTGAAGAGAAAATATTACAAAAATTTCCAAATTTATCAGTATGGGATCTTTATGAAAAGAAAGATAATGAATTATTAGGAAAATCCCTGGCTTTAAATTATTATAAAAAACTTTGCGGATCCTGTCACCTTTATCTTGATAAAAACCAATGGAAAGGCTTTGGCTTCTTATCTGAAAAAGGTGGAGGCTGTTCAGCTTGCCATCTTTTGGGATCATCAGATGATATAAAAACTAAAAAAATTCATCCAAAATTAACTAAGGAAATCTCTATAGAAAAATGTGTAAAATGTCACAATAGAAGTGGAAGAATTGGTTTTACCTATCAAGGGCTCTATGAAAGCCCTCAAGGTGGAATTTATCATAAATTATGGATTGATGGAAGGGAACTACTTAAAATTGAGCCGGATGTCCACTTTAAAGCCGACCTTCACTGTATAGATTGTCACATTCGTGAAGAAATTATGGGTGACGAAAAGTTTTACACAGCTATTGAGAAAGCCATAGAAATAAGCTGTGAAACCTGCCATAGAGGGGAACTATTAACTAAAAAAGGAAGAACTCTACCTAATATACTTAAAAAAGAAGGAAAAATTTATCTTAAGGGGAAACTTTCAAAGAAAGAACACTTAATAAAAAGGCCTTCTCAAAGTTGTACTAATCCTCTTCATAGGAGATTATCCTGTTCAGCTTGTCATTCTAAATATATGCCTCAATGTATGGGTTGTCATGTAAAATACGACCCACGCGATACTCATATGGATAAAATTTTAGCCAAAGAAACATTAGGGCTTTGGGAGGAATATGAAAGCTATAGAAGAATAAACGACCCACCTCTGGCTATAAAAGAAAATAAGATTGTACCAGTTGCTCCAGGTTGACAAGATTTTATCACCCTTTTAGACAAAAAGGGCAAACCCGTCAGATACATAGAAAGTTTTACATGGGCTTACTTTGAACCCCATTCCACTCAAAAAAAGGGAAGGTCCTGCACATCTTGTCATCAAAATCCAATGAGCCTTGGTCTGGGATATGGAAAAATAAGTCTAAATAATAAGACACTACATTTTGAGCCTTTGGAGAAGACTTTAACAACTACTGCCTTAAGACTTTCTCAAATAATTAATGAAAAGGGAGAAACCTTAGTAAAATTTAATCGCCAACATATGAGAGGTTTTAACAGCGAGGAAATATATAGAATTTTAAGAGTGGGCATATGCTTAGAATGTCATAAAGAAAAGGATAAGATTTATCAACAGTGGAAAAGTAACCTCTCCTGCCCTCAGTTCCCTGATCTTTAATTTTTACCTTCCCTCTTATCACTAATTCACAATTCATTCATTACTTACTGTTTAAGGCTACAGCTTCGAAAATTTTAAATTTTTGTAAAACCTTTTAGCTTTACATTATTTTAAAACATAGATTAATTAAAAAAATTCTCTTGACTTTTTTTCTTATTCATATAAAATTGAGAATAGTAAACCCAGTATGCTTAGTTTTATTGAAAACATTTAAATAAAAAAAAATAGGAGGTGGGTAAGATGGATGTTTTATTGGCATCAAGATTACAATTTGCTGTGGCAGCTATTTTCCATTTTCTTTTTGTGCCTTTAACCTTGGGGCTTTCTTTTCTTACAGCTATTTTTCAAACTCTCTGGCTAAAGACTGGGGATGAGGATTACAAACGAGCTGCTCGCTTTTGGGGGAAGCTTTTTCTTATTAATTTTGGTTTAGGGGTCGTAACTGGGATTACTTTAGAGTTTCAGTTTGGTACCAATTGGCGTTTCTATTCTCAATATGTAGGTGATATTTTTGGTTCACTCTTAGCGATTGAAGCAACTTTAGCCTTCTTTCTTGAATCAACTTTTATCGCTGTATGGTGGTTTGGCTGGAATAGAATAAGCCCCAAGATAAATACTTTAGCAATATGGCTTACTGCCTTTGCTTCCAATATTTCAGCTCTATGGATACTTCTTGCTAATGGTTGGATGCAAAACCCTGTTGGTTATGTTATTAGAAATGGAAGAGCTGAGTTAGAAAGTTTTTCTGCTGTTCTAACTAATTCTTTTGCTTGGTGGGAATTTTTGCATACTGTTCCTTCTGCCTATGTGTTATCTGGATTTTTTGTCCTTGGTGTGTCTGCATGGCATCTTTTAAGAAAAAATGAAGTTTCCCTTTTTAAAAAGAGTTTTAGAATCGCCTCTGTCTGGACTTTAATTTTCAGTCTTTTCTTAATTGTGGAGGGCCATATTCATGGTCATGAAGTTGCCAAAGCCCAGCCTACAAAACTTGCTGCTATGGAAGCACATTGGGAAACCGAAAAAGGTGCTGGATGGGTTCTTTTTGCCATTCCCGATGAAGATGCAGAACAAAACTCTTTTGAAATAAAAATTCCTAAACTTTTAAGTTTACTTGCCTTTCACGACTCAAACGCGGAGGTTAAAGGTCTTAAGGAAT
This sequence comes from Caldimicrobium sp., assembly GCA_046292115.1. GTDB lineage: Bacteria > Desulfobacterota > Thermodesulfobacteria > Thermodesulfobacteriales > Thermodesulfobacteriaceae > Caldimicrobium. The sequence continues at coordinate 3,728 of JBKBRL010000032.1, read as the reverse complement.
GGCCAAAAGAAGAAAGGCCACCTGTAGCTATAACTTTTTGGAGTTTTAGACTTATGGTAGCTCTTGGCTTCTTTTTTGGAATACTTGCTATTCTTGCCTTTTTAAAGAGAGCTAATCCTGAAGGGAGTTCAAAACTTTTAAAGGTTTTGGTATGGAATATACCATTGCCTTATATTGCAGCTCAAGCTGGATGGATGGTTGCAGAAGTGGGGAGACAACCTTGGATTGTCTATGGACTAATGAAAACTAAAGATGCCGTATCCCCTCTTTCTGCAGTTCAAGTAGGAATTAGTCTGCCTGCTTTTATCATTGTCTATGGCATTCTTGGTGTCATATGTTTTTGGTTAATTGCATATCACGCTAAAAAAGGCCCTGAACCATCTGAAGTGATCTCAACTAATGCACAAACCGCAACAATGAAAAATATATAAAGGAGGTGAAAGTATGGAGTTTAATATTTTTCAAATAATTTGGTTTATTTTATGGGGTGTTCTTTGGGCAGGTTATTTTGCCTTAGATGGGTTTGATTTAGGCGCAGGAAGTCTTCTATATTACTTAGGAAAGGATGAAAAAGAGAGAAGAACTATATATCAAGCTGTTGGTCCCTTTTGGGATGGAAATGAAGTATGGCTAATTACAGCAGGAGGAGCAACCTTTGCAGCTTTTCCTACAGCTTATGCAGTTATGTTTAGTGCATTATATACTCCTCTACTACTCTTACTATTCTTTCTTATAATTAGAGCCGTGGCTGTTGAATATAGGAACAAACACGAAAGTCTTGCTTGGAGACAATTTTGGGATGTACTCTTCTTTTTAGGAAGTCTTGTCCCAGCCCTTTTATTAGGTGTTTTCTTTGCAAATGTATTTAAAGGAGTTCCTTTAGATGAAAAGGGATTACTTCAAACAAACTTACTGGGCCTTCTTAATTTATACGGGCTTTTAGGTGGAATTCTTTTTGTTTTCTGTTTTGCCACTCACGGAGCGCTTTGGATTGCCTTTAAAGCTACTTCACCTCTTAGTGAAAAAGCTGCTCAGTTAGCTAGAAAACTTTGGCTCATAACTTTAATACTAGTAGTAATCTTCTGGGTTGTTAGTTTCCCAGCAACAAATCTTTGGCAAAATTATTTTAAAGCACCTATTTTAGTAATCTTTCCACTCTTAGCTGCTATTTGTTATTTACTTGTTCCTCTCTTTCTTAATAAAGGATCCTATTTAAAAGCCTGGGCTACGTCTGCTTTAACGATCATATTCTTTACAGCCTGGGGGGTGGCTGGCCTCTTCCCAAATATTTTACCTTCTTCAATCAATCCAGCATATAGCTTAACCATCTTTAATAGCTCCTCAAGTCCTCTCACCTTAAAAATTATGACTATAGTAGCAATAATTTTTGTACCCATTGTTTTAGCCTATACTTTTTGGGCATATAAAATCTTTGCCCATAAAATCTCTGAAAAAGAAATTGGCTATTAAGACCCTCTTCCCTAAGTAAATCAAATCTATAGGGCAGTCAGGACTTTCCTGATTGCCCTTTATTATCTACCCTTTAAAAAATTACCAGAAAGCTAATTTTTCATTTTGGCAAGCCTGTGTTAAAATTTTAAAAAATATTGGATGGATAAAATTTTTAAAAGAAAGCGATGAAGGTAGCGGTTCATATTACACATGAAGCCCTTTATAAAATTGGTGGAATAGGGGAAGTTTTAATTGGGATATCAACTGCCCCATCTTATCAGAACTTTTTTGACAAAACCCTTTTTTATGGACCTCTTTTTGGATATATAGGGTCTGCATCAACTCGTCTTGGGAAAGATGGTATTGTTTATTATTCCAGCAAAGACAACTACGATACAGGGCACTTTTCGCAACTTTTTAAATCACTTTTAGAAAAATATCACATAGATATAGTTTATGGCAAAAGAAGAATCCTAAGTGAATTCAATCCCTCTCGCACAGCTAATGTAGATGTCCTCTTAGTGGATATCACTCAAATGAGAAAAGATTTAATAGATTTCCAAAAATTTCTTTATTGGGAACGCTTTAAATTGCCCTCTGATAAATATGAGCAAGATTGGGATTATGAACAATACTTTCGCTTAAGCTTGCCCTATTTAGAGGTTTTAAATTTACTCTACCCCAAAGCTCAACAATTTTTTCATTTTAGTCATGAATATATGGGAATTCCCTGCTTATTAGCTTTAGAATTATCTGAAGAATTTAATTCAAAAAAACATTTTCGGATTTTTTATGCTCACGAAATTGCTCCAGCAAGAAGAATTGTTGAGAACTTGCCAGGACATGATATTGCCTTTTATAATCTATTAGCTAAAGCTAAAGAAAACAACCTATCCTTAGAAGACCTCTTTGGCTCCCAAATGGACTGGTATAGAACAGCTTTAGTTAAATTGGCTCAAAGAGTAGATCGCATCTTTGCTGTTGGAGATTTAGTAGCAGAGGAATATAAATTTTTGTGCCCAGAGGTTGACTCAAAAAAAATAAAAGTAGTTTATAATGGTCTTTTCTTAGATCATATATCCTATGAAAGAAAATTAAAAAGTAGAGCAAAATTTAAGGAATGTTTAAGTGCTAAGGGGTGTGAAAAAATAGATATAATTATTTCCCATACTTGTAGGCTGGTAAAAAGTAAAGGTATTTGGAGGGACTTTAGGGTTCTCCACCTTCTTGACAAATTATTAACTAAACATAATTTAAAGGGCATATATATATTACTTGCTACTCAAGTTCCCCAAGGAAGGGCGCCAGAGTTAATGGAATCTATGATTAAAGAGTATGGCTGGCCTTTTATGCATAAAGTTGGCTGGCCAGACCTTATAGGCTATGAAATTGAAATCTATGAACTTTTAAAAAATTTTAATGAAAAAGCCAAAGCCATTAAGGGTATCTTTATTAATCAATTTGGTCTATCAAAAAGAAAATGCGGTATAAATTTCCCTGAAGATATAACTACTTTAGATTTAAAAATTGCAAGCGACATTGAACTTGGGCTTTCTATTTATGAACCCTTTGGTATCTCCCATATTGAGGTCTTACCTTCAGGAGGTCTTCCTATCCTTTCAACTTCCTGCGGGGTCAACAACCTATTGAAAAAAGTCTTTCCATCTGATTATCAACCTTTTATCGCCATAGATTTTATTGAAGTAGGAAAAGATTTGCCCATTGAAATACTCAAAAGCTTAACTCCAGAAAAAAGAGAAATCTTAGAAGATTTAGCCATCTCAAAATATATCACTCAAATCCAACAGCTAATCCCCAAGAATGAAGAAGAAAGATATAATCACTTTATAACTATTCAAAAATATTTGAAAGGGTTTGATTGGGAAGATATTATAAAAAAATATTTTTTTCCTGCCTTAACTTAATTTATAGAATTTCAAAGGGCTGGTGATCCCTCTGCCAAAGATTGAAATATTCTTTTTCCATAGATTTGATAATTTCTTCATAAAGCTCTATAGATATTTTGGCACCCTTTATTCCACCTTTTAAATTGATTTCAGAAAGAAAAGGTCCTCTGCCTTCTACATAGGCTAAGTCTATATGGGCATAAGGAAAGGCTCCTCTGTTCATAATAGCTTTACAAAAATTTAACTCCTCAGCATTGAGGATGTATGAGTAAGCTTTACCACCAAAGAAGAGATTTTGTCTAAAATTGACTTTATTCTCCCTTATGTAAGCTTCATGATAACGATCTCCTAATAGAATAACCCTTATAT